>NZ_AEJZ01000112.1:0-39613 GCF_000208525.1 Escherichia sp. TW14182 | reverse complement strand
GCGGGGGCCAGTGGCTATGTGGTTAAGCCATTTACCGCCGCGACGCTGGAGGAAAAACTCAACAAAATCTTTGAGAAACTGGGCATGTGAGGATGCGACTATGATGCAACCATCAATCAAACCTGCTGATGAACATGCAGCCGGCGATATCATCGCGCGCATCGGCAGCCTGACGCGTATGCTGCGTGACAGCCTGCGCGAGCTGGGACTGGATCAGGCGATAGCCGAAGCTGCGGAAGCCATCCCTGATGCCCGCGATCGCTTGTTCTACGTTGTGCAGATGACTGCGCAGGCCGCAGAGCGGGCGCTGAACAGTGTTGAGGCGTCACAACCGCATCAGGATGAAATGGAGGAATCGGCAAAAGCATTAACCCAACGCTGGGATGACTGGTTCGCCGATCCGATTGACCTTGCCGACGCCCGTGAACTGGTGACAGATACGCGGCAATTTCTGGCGGATGTGCCCGCTCATACCAGCTTCACAAACGCGCAGTTACTGGAAATTATGATGGCGCAGGATTTTCAGGATCTCACCGGGCAGGTGATTAAACGGATGATGGATGTGATTCAGGAAATTGAACGCCAGTTGTTGATGGTGCTGCTGGAAAATATCCCGGAACAGGATGCGCGTCCGAAACGTGAAAACCAGAGTTTGCTTAACGGACCACAGGTCGATACCAGCAAAGCCGGTGTGGTTGCCAGTCAGGATCAGGTGGACGATTTGTTGGATAGTCTTGGGTTTTGATTTGTATTGCCTGATGTGACGTGACCGCGTCATATCAGGCGGTCGGATAAGGCGTTTACGCCACATCCGACAAACGTGCGCCCTGTCTGATGTACTGCGGTAAAAGCCCTAAAGCCCACCTGTTTTGCCACTTATTCCAGGCATTGAATGCTTTCCGCTCTGGCATTATTCACGCTTATTACCATTTCCAGGATTGGCGACGTGTCTGACGAGAGCGACGACAAAACAGAAGCTCCCACACCTCACCGACTTGAAAAAGCGCGGGAAGAGGGGCAGATCCCGCGCTCCCGTGAGCTGACCTCACTGCTCATTTTACTGGTGGGCGTGTGTGTTATTTGGTTTGGTGGCGCGTCTCTGGCACGGCGGTTGTCGGGGATGCTCTCCGCCGGGCTGCATTTTGATCACAGCATCATCAATGACCCCAACCTCATTCTCGGACAGATTATTTTGCTGATCAGAGAAGCCATGCTTGCACTGTTGCCGCTGATTAGCGGTGTGGTGCTGGTGGCGCTCATTTCGCCGGTCATGCTGGGGGGGCTGGTATTTAGTGGTAAATCATTGCAACCGAAGTTTTCCAAACTCAACCCACTACCGGGCATTAAACGTATTTTCTCGGCGCAAACTGGCGCGGAGCTGCTGAAAGCTATCCTGAAATCTACACTGGTTGGCTGCGTTACTGGCTTTTATCTCTGGCATCACTGGCCGCAGATGATGCGCTTAATGGCGCAGTCACCCATTACCGCAATGGCTAATGCGATGGATGTTGTGGGGTTGTGTGCACTTTTAGTGGTGCTTGGTGTCATTCCGATGGTGGGATTTGACGTCTTTTTTCAAATTTTCAGCCACCTGAAAAAGCTGCGTATGTCACGGCAGGATATTCGTGATGAGTTCAAACAAAGCGAAGGCGATCCGCATGTCAAAGGGCGAATTCGTCAGATGCAGCGTGCTGCCGCGCGGCGTCGGATGATGGCCGATGTGCCGAAAGCGGACGTCATTGTTAATAACCCAACTCACTATTCAGTGGCATTGCAGTATGACGAAAACAAAATGAGCGCGCCGAAAGTCGTTGCTAAAGGCGCGGGGCTGGTGGCGTTACGCATTCGTGAAATCGCCGCTGAAAATAACGTCCCGACTCTTGAAGCGCCGCCGCTGGCGCGCGCGCTGTATCGACACGCAGAAATCGGCCAACAAATTCCCGGTCAACTGTATGCCGCCGTGGCGGAAGTGCTGGCCTGGGTCTGGCAACTGAAACGCTGGCGTCTGGCCGGTGGACAACGTCCTGAACAACCCACTCATCTTCCGGTGCCGGAAGCCCTGGATTTTATCAACGAGAAACCGTCCCATGAGTAATCTGGCCGCGATGCTGCGCCTGCCCGCAAACCTGAAATCGACACAGTGGCAGATCCTTGCCGGACCTATTTTGATCCTGCTGATCTTGTCGATGATGGTGCTGCCACTGCCCGCATTCATTCTCGACCTGCTGTTCACTTTCAACATTGCCTTGTCGATTATGGTGTTGCTGGTGGCGATGTTTACCCAGCGCACGCTTGAGTTTGCCGCGTTTCCGACCATTCTGTTGTTTACCACGCTGCTGCGTCTGGCGCTTAATGTGGCTTCCACGCGTATCATTTTGATGGAAGGGCATACTGGCGCGGCGGCGGCAGGGAAGGTGGTTGAAGCATTTGGTCATTTTCTCGTGGGCGGTAACTTTGCCATCGGCATTGTGGTGTTTGTCATCCTCGTGATCATCAACTTTATGGTCATTACCAAAGGTGCCGGACGTATCGCGGAAGTGGGTGCGCGCTTTGTTCTCGACGGAATGCCAGGAAAACAGATGGCGATTGATGCCGACCTCAACGCTGGCCTGATTGGCGAAGATGAAGCAAAAAAGCGACGTTCAGAAGTGACCCAGGAAGCTGATTTTTACGGCTCAATGGACGGGGCGAGTAAGTTTGTCCGTGGTGACGCCATCGCCGGGATCCTCATCATGGTCATTAACGTTGTTGGCGGATTGCTGGTTGGGGTGTTGCAACATGGCATGAGTATGGGTCATGCAGCGGAAAGTTATACGCTGTTGACCATCGGTGATGGTCTGGTCGCGCAAATACCTGCGCTGGTTATTTCTACCGCTGCGGGGGTTATCGTTACGCGAGTCAGTACCGATCAGGACGTTGGCGAGCAGATGGTGAATCAGCTTTTCAGTAACCCCAGCGTCATGTTGTTAAGTGCCGCAGTGCTCGGTTTACTGGGGCTGGTGCCGGGAATGCCAAACCTGGTATTTTTACTGTTCACAGCGGGATTGCTGGGGCTGGCATGGTGGGTTCGTGGACGTGAACAAAAAGCGCCCGCTGAACCGAAACCAGTGAAGATGGCGGAAAATAATGCCGTTGTCGAAGCGACCTGGAACGATGTGCAACTGGAAGATTCTCTGGGAATGGAAGTGGGTTATCGGCTGATTCCGATGGTCGATTTTCAGCAGGATGGCGAGTTGCTTGGTCGTATTCGCAGTATTCGCAAGAAATTTGCTCAGGAGATGGGCTTTCTACCGCCAGTGGTGCACATCCGCGACAATATGGATCTACAGCCTGCCCGCTATCGTATCTTGATGAAAGGCGTTGAGATTGGCAGTGGTGATGCTTATCCGGGGCGCTGGCTGGCCATTAACCCAGGAACAGCCGCCGGGACGCTACCCGGTGAAGTGACTGTCGATCCGGCATTTGGTCTTAATGCTATCTGGATCGAAAGTGCGCTAAAAGAACAAGCGCAGATTCAGGGATATACGGTGGTTGAAGCCAGTACAGTGGTGGCAACGCATCTTAACCACCTCATCAGTCAACATGCCGCAGAACTGTTTGGTCGTCAGGAGGCGCAGCAGTTACTGGATCGCGTGGCGCAGGAGATGCCAAAACTAACGGAGGATTTGGTTCCTGGCGTTATCACGCTTACCACGCTGCATAAAGTGCTACAAAACCTGCTTGATGAAAAAGTACCGATCCGCGATATGCGCACCATTCTTGAAACGCTGGCGGAACATGCGCCTATCCAGAGCGATCCGCATGAATTAACCGCCGTCGTGCGCGTGGCGCTGGGGCGGGCAATTACTCAGCAGTGGTTCCCCGGTAAAGATGAAGTTCACGTTATCGGTCTGGACACGCCACTGGAGCGTTTACTGTTACAGGCGTTGCAGGGCGGTGGCGGACTGGAACCGGGGCTGGCGGATCGTTTGCTGGCACAGACCCAGGAAGCATTATCCCGTCAGGAGATGCTGGGTGCGCCGCCAGTACTGTTGGTGAACCACGCGCTGCGTCCGCTATTGTCTCGCTTTCTGCGCCGTAGCCTGCCGCAACTGGTGGTACTGTCGAATCTCGAACTCTCTGATAACCGGCAGATTCGGATGACGGCGACTATTGGGGGTAAATAATGAGGATCTTACTGGCGATATTGTTGTTTCCGCTGGTTGTACAAGCCGCCGGGGAGGGGATGTGGCAGACAAGTAGTGTGGGCGTTACGCTAAATCATCGCGGTGAGTCGATGTCGTCAGCGCCTCTTTCTTCGCGACAACCAGCATCAGGATTGATGACGCTGGTGGCGTGGCGTTATCAGCTTATCGGCCCGACACCATCGGGGCTGCGGGTACGCTTGTGTTCACAATCTCGTTGTGTCGAGTTAGACGGGCAGAGCGGGAGCACTGTGGCCTTTTCCGGTATACCGGCGGCAGAACCGTTGCGATTTATCTGGGAAGTGCCTGGCGGTGGGCGGTTAATTCCGCCGCTGAAGGTACAACGTAATGAAGTGATTGTGAATTACCGTTAGTGATAAAAAAGCCGATGTCTGCAACGACATCGGCCTTTGCGGTATAACGCGATTACATACGCTCTACCGTCTCAATACCCAGCGTATCCAGACCCAGTTTCAGCGTCTTCGCCGTCAGTTGCGCCAGTTTCAGACGGCTGTTACGCACTTCTTCGTTTTCTGCGCTAAGGATCGGGCAGTGCTCGTAGAAGCCAGAGAACAGACCGGCCAGATCGTACAGATAAGCACACATCACGTGCGGCGTGCCTTCACGGGCAACCACAGTGAGGGTTTCTTCAAACTGCAACAGGCGAGCTGCCAGTTGTGCTTCGCGATCTTCACGAATGATTACCGGAGCGGCAGCCAGTTGTTCTTCGTTAATTTCTGCTTTACGGAACACGGACAACACACGGGTGTAGGCATACTGCATGTACGGCGCAGTATTACCCTCAAACGCCAGCATGTTGTCCCAGTCGAAGATGTAGTCGGTGGTGCGGTTTTTGGAGAGATCCGCGTATTTCACCGCACCGATACCCACAGCATTGGCCAGTTTTTCCAGCTCGTCGGCTGGCATATCCGGGTTCTTCTCTGCCACCAGACGACGTGCACGCTCCAGGGCTTCATCCAGCAGATCGGCCAGTTTCACTGTACCGCCAGCACGGGTTTTAAACGGTTTGCCGTCTTTGCCCAGCATCATGCCAAACATGTGGTGTTCCAGCGGTACGGATTCCGGCACGTAGCCTGCTTTACGGACGATCGCCCACGCCTGCATCAGGTGTTGATGCTGACGGGAGTCGATGTAATACAGCACGCGATCGGCATGTAGCGTCTCGTAACGGTACTTCGCACAGGCGATATCGGTGGTGGTGTAGAGATAGCCGCCATCTTTCTTCTGAATGATCACACCCATCGGTTCGCCTTCCTTGTTTTTGAACTCATCAAGGAATACGACGGTTGCGCCTTCGCTTTCTACTGCCAGACCTTTGGCTTTCAGATCCGCCACGATACCCGGCAGCATCGGGTTGTACAGGCTTTCGCCCATCACGTCATCACGGGTCAGCGTCACGTTCAGACGATCGTAGGTGATCTGGTTCTGCGTCATGGTGATGTCGACCAGCTTGCGCCACATCTCGCGGAAATATTCGTCACCGCTTTGCAGTTTTACCACGTAGTTACGTGCACGCTCGGCGAACTCTTCATCTTCGTCGTAATGCTTTTTCGCATCGCGGTAGAAACCTTCAAGGTCAGCCAGCTCCATTTCACCGGCGTTTTCCTGCTGCTGCTTTTCCAGCCATGCAATCAGCATACCGAACTGAGTGCCCCAGTCGCCGACGTGGTTAGCACGAATCACTTTGTGACCGAGGAACTCCAGAGTACGTACTGCCGCGTCACCAATGATAGTGGAACGCAGATGACCGACGTGCATCTCTTTCGCCACGTTTGGCGCGGAGTAGTCAACCACAATGGTCTGTTTTTCTGGCGTAGCAACACCGAGACGATCGGACGCCAGCGCCTGCTGAACATGTTCAGCCAGGAATGCCGGATCAAGGAAAATGTTGATAAAGCCAGGACCGGCGATCTCAACTTTGCTGGCGATACCGTTAAGATCCAGATGAGTCAGCACCTGCTCTGCTAATTGTCGCGGTGCCATACCCAGTTTTTTAGCAACTGCCATCATGCCGTTAGCCTGATAGTCGCCGAACTGAACTTTTGCTGACTGACGAACCTGCGGTTCGCAATCCGCAGGCGCGCCTGCCGCAATCATGGCCTGACGGACTTTTTCTGAGAGAAGAGCCTGAATATTCACCGGAATACCTTACATTGATGAAGCGAGCAAAAATTGCCCGCACCAGTTAAAGAAATTAGGGCGGGAGTATACTGCAAATGGCTGTTTTCGTCAGCAACGTGCGCGTGGCGTATTGCCGTTTTCACTATTGCATCAGGAGCGGCGTGAAATCAGCGGTTGGTTGGCGCAGGGCAACAGGGTAAATTAACGCTTTTACCGAAGACGAAGAGTGATTATGGCGAACTGGCAATCTATCGACGAGTTGCAGGATATTGCAACGGATTTACCGCGATTTATCCACGCATTAGACGAACTTTCACGGCGTCTGGGGCTGGATATTACTCCGCTGACTGCCGATCACATTTCTTTGCGTTGCCATCAAAACGCCACCGCTGAACGCTGGCGTCGCGGGTTTGAACAGTGCGGCGAACTCCTGTCAGAAAATATGATCAATGGTAGACCGATTTGCCTGTTTAAATTGCGTGAACCGGTACAGGTTGCTCACTGGCAGTTTTCGATTGTTGAGTTGCCGTGGCCAGGGGAAAAACGCTACCCGCATGAAGGTTGGGAACATATCGAAATTGTTCTGCCAGGAGAGCCGGAAACGCTGAATGCCCGCGCGCTGGCGTTGCTTTCTGATGAAGGACTAAGCCTGCCGGGGATCTCGGTTAAAACCAGTTCGCCAAAAGGTGAGCATGAACGATTACCGAATCCGACGCTGGCGGTCACCGATGGTAAAACGACTATAAAATTTCATCCATGGTCCATTGAAGAGATCGTTGCCAGCGAGCAGTCGGCGTAATTAAGGAGCAAAAATGGCATTACTGGAAATTTGCTGTTACAGCATGGAATGCGCGCTGACGGCGCAGCAAAACGGTGCCGACAGAATAGAATTGTGTGCGGCACCGAAAGAAGGGGGGCTAACGCCGTCACTGGGCGTTCTGAAGTCCGTGCGCCAGCATGTTACGATCCCCGTACATCCGATCATCCGCCCACGCGGTGGCGATTTTTGCTACAGCGACGGCGAGTTTGCCGCCATTCTTGAAGATATCCGCACAGTGCGTGAATTAGGATTTCCTGGACTGGTGACGGGGGTTCTGGATGTTGATGGTAATGTCGATATGCCACGAATGGAAAAAATAATGGCGGCTGCTGGTCCGCTGGCCGTCACTTTTCATCGTGCCTTCGATATGTGCGCTAACCCTTTAAATACATTGAATAACCTTGCTGAATTAGGCATTGCCAGGGTGCTGACATCGGGGCAAAAATCTGATGCACTGCAAGGTTTATCAAAAATTATGGAACTTATTGCCTATGGTGATGCTCCAATCATCATGGCCGGAGCAGGAGTCCGTGCAGAAAACCTGCACCATTTCCTCGATGCCGGGGTGCTGGAAGTCCATAGCTCTGCAGGAGCGTGGCAAGCCTCACCGATGCGTTATCGTAATCAGGGATTGTCCATGTCATCGGATGCACACGCGGACGAGTATTCGCGTTATGTCGTAGACGGGACGGCGGTTGCTGAAATGAAAGGAATCATTGAGCGCCATCAGGCCAAATGATTTTTACCGTTGCATCATGTCGCCCAATATGATGCTTGCTCGTACCAGGCCCCTGCCCATTCAACAGGGGCCTTTTTTTATCCTTGAGAAGTATGAAAAATGAACAGTTGCCGTGTCATATCGACTTCGTAATAGCGCGCCAAATCATGCTACTAAAAATGTTATATATATTCATATTAACTATGTAATTTAAATTATTAAAACTGCCAAATATATATTAAAAAATAACGGCTGGTTTCTTCTTTAATAATTAATGGTTAAATTGCAATAAATCATATTCTTTGTCGATTATTTCAGGCAGTGTTGTGCCGAATTTAGTGAGTTATTAATTCGTTGTATATTTATTTATACAGCTGGTTCGGTGTACTGGAATTTAATTAGAGGAATCTATGCGAGGGAAAAAACGCATTGGGTTATTTTTTCTGCTCATAGCAGTAGTGGTGGGTAGCGGTGGGTTATTGTTGGCGCAAAAAACGTTGCACAAAACGTCGGAAACGGCATTTTGTCTTTCCTGCCACTCAATGAGCAAACCGTTTGAGGAATATCAGGGGACTGTCCATTTCTCTAATCAAAAAGGTATTCGTGCTGAATGTGCCGATTGCCATATTCCAAAGTCAGGAATGGATTATTTATTTGCTAAATTAAAAGCATCTAAAGATATTTATCATGAATTTGTTAGCGGCAAAATAGACAGCGACGATAAGTTCGAATCCCATCGTCAGGAAATGGCCGAAACAGTGTGGAAAGAATTAAAAGCCTCAGACTCTGCAACGTGCCGTAGTTGCCATTCTTTTGATGCCATGGATATTGCATCGCAAAGTGAAGCTGCGCAGAAAATGCATACCAAAGCGCAAAAAGATGGCGAAACGTGTATTGATTGCCACAAAGGGATTGCCCATTTTCCGCCAGAAATAAAAATGGATGACAACGCGGCGCATGAACTGGAAAGTCAGGCCGCCACATCAGTGACTAATGGCGCGCATATTTATCCTTTCAAACCTTCCCGCATAGGTGAACTGGCTACTGTGAATCCAGGCACCGATCTTACGGTTGTTGATGCCAGTGGCAAACAGCCGCTCGTCCTGTTGCAGGGTTATCAGATGCAGGGCAGTGAAAACACGCTCTACCTGGCGGCAGGTCAACGACTGGCGTTAGCCACACTGAGTGAAGAAGGTATCAAGGCGCTAACGATAAATGGGGAATGGAAAGCTGACGAATACGGTAATCAATGGCGTAAGGCGTCATTACAGGGGCCGCTTACCGATCCCGCATTAGCGGACCGTAAACCGCTATGGCAATACGCTGAAAAACTCGACGATACCTATTGCGCTGGTTGCCATGCACCTATTGCCGCCGATCATTACACCGTCAATGCATGGCCGTCCATTGCCAAAGGGATGGGGGCGCGAACCAGCATGAGCGAAAACGAACTGGATATTTTGACGCGGTACTTCCAGTACAACGCTAAAGATATTACCGAGAAACAGTGATCTTCGTTGATCAGGGAGGAAGTTATGACATTAACAAGACGTGAGTTTATTAAACATAGCGGTATTGCGGCAGGGGCGCTGGTGGTGACATCGGCTGTACCGTTACCTGCATGGGCAGAAGAGAAGGGCGGTAAAATTCTTACCGCAGGCCGTTGGGGAGCGATGAACGTAGAAGTGAATGACGGTAAAATTGTTTCTTCTACAGGCGCGCTGGCGAAGACCATCCCGAACTCTTTGCAATCTACGGCGGCGGATCAGGTGCATACCACGGCGCGTATTCAGCATCCGATGGTGCGAAAAAGCTATCTCGATAATCCACTGCAACCGGCGAAAGGTCGCGGCGACGACAGTTACGTTCAGGTGAGCTGGGAACAAGCATTAAAACTGATTCATGAGCAACACGATCGCATTCGCAAGGCCAATGGACCATCTGCCATTTTTGCCGGATCTTACGGCTGGCGTTCTTCTGGCGTGTTGCATAAAGCGCAAACTTTACTGCAACGTTATATGAATCTGGCGGGTGGTTATTCAGGACATAGTGGCGATTACTCAACCGGAGCTGCGCAGGTGATCATGCCGCACGTTGTCGGTTCCGTGGAGGTTTATGAACAGCAGACCTCCTGGCCGCTGATTCTGGAAAACAGCCAGGTGGTGGTGCTGTGGGGGATGAACCCGCTGAATACCTTAAAAATTGCCTGGAGTAGTACCGATGAGCAAGGGCTGGAGTACTTCCATCAACTGAAGAAATCCGGCAAACCGGTGATTGCCATTGATCCTATCCGTTCCGAAACGATCGAGTTCTTTGGCGACAACGCTACCTGGATCGCGCCGAATATGGGGACTGACGTGGCGCTGATGTTAGGGATTGCGCATACCCTTCTGACACAAGGCAAACACGATAAAGCGTTCCTTGAAAAATACACCACTGGCTATCCGCAGTTTGAAGAGTATCTGACAGGCAAGAAAGATAATACGCCGAAGAGCGCGGCCTGGGCGGCGGAAATTACCGGTGTGCCGGAAGCGCAGATAGTCAAACTCGCCGAACTGATGGCGGCGAATCGCACGATGCTGATGGCCGGCTGGGGAATCCAACGCCAGCAATACGGTGAACAGAAACACTGGATGCTGGTGACCCTGGCGGCCATGCTAGGGCAGATTGGTACGCCGGGCGGCGGCTTTGGTTTCTCTTATCATTACTCCAACGGTGGCAATCCAACACGCGTTGGTGGCGTACTGCCGGAAATGTCTGCGGCGATTGCCGGACAGGCCAGCGAGGCCGCTGATGATGGCGGAATGACGGCGATCCCTGTCGCCCGTATTGTCGATGCGCTGGAAAATCCTGGCGGCAAATATCAGCACAACGGTAAAGAACAAACTTACCCAAATATCAAAATGATCTGGTGGGCTGGCGGCGGTAATTTCACCCATCACCAGGATACCAATCGTCTGATCAAAGCCTGGCAGAAACCAGAGCTGATCGTCGTTTCTGAATGTTACTGGACGGCAGCAGCTAAACACGCGGATATCGTATTACCGATCACCACATCGTTTGAGCGCAATGACCTGACGATGACCGGCGACTACAGCAACCAGCACATCGTACCGATGAAGCAAGTGGTTGCGCCGCAGTTTGAAGCACGTAACGATTTTGACGTGTTTGCCGATCTTGCTGAATTACTGAAACCTGGCGGAAAAGAGATCTATACCGAAGGTAAAGATGAAATGGCGTGGCTGAAATTTTTCTATGATGCCGCTCAGAAAGGTGCGCGTGCGCAACGCGTCACTATGCCGATGTTTAATGCCTTCTGGCAGCAAAATAAACTGCTTGAAATGCGCCGCAGCGAGAAGAACGAGCAATATGTTCGCTATGGCGATTTCCGCGCCGATCCGGTGAAAAATGCGCTGGGTACGCCAAGCGGCAAAATTGAGATCTATTCCAAAACGCTGGAAAAATTTGCTTATAAGGATTGCCCGGCACACCCAACCTGGCTTGCACCTGATGAGTGGAAAGGCACCGCCGACGAGAAGCAGTTGCAGCTTCTGACCGCGCATCCGGCACATCGTTTACACAGTCAGCTTAACTATGCGGAACTGCGTAAAAAATATGCGGTTGCCGATCGTGAGCCGCTCACCATTCATACAGAAGATGCTGCTCGCTTTGGCATTGCGAACGGCGATCTGGTACGCGTCTGGAACAAACGCGGTCAGATCCTGACGGGAGCCGTGGTGACTGACGGGATCAAAAAAGGCGTGGTGTGCGTGCATGAAGGCGCATGGCCGGATCTGGAGAATGGCTTGTGTAAAAACGGCTGCGCAAACGTGTTAACGGCGGATATTCCCAGCTCGCAGCTGGCGAATGCCTGTGCCGGTAACACCTCGTTGGTGTATATCGAAAAATACACGGGCAATGCGCCGAAGTTAACGGCGTTTGATCAGCCAGCCATTCAGGCGTAAGAAGTGAATAGCGCCCGGAAACGGGCGCTAATCTTTACGGTTTGCGCGCAATCAGCACCGCGCGTTTAGGTGCCGGATAACCTTCCACTGTTTTGCCCGGATCATGCGGGTCGAGGAAATCGGCCAGCGATTCAGTAACCATCCATTCAGTGCGACGCTGCTCTTCTGTTGTAGTGACGCTCACGTCCGCAATGCGGATATCAACAAAACCACACTTCTTCAGCCAGTTTTTCAGCGCCAGCGCCGAGGGAATAAAGTAGACATTACGCATTTGCGCGTAACGATCGCCCGGCACCAGTACCGTGTTTTCGTCGCCATCAATAACCAGTGTTTCCAGTACCAGTTCACCTTCATTCACCAGCTGATCTTTCAACTGCCAGAGATGCTCCAGCGGCGAACGGCGATGGTACAGCACACCCATCGAAAAGACGGTATCAAAGGCTTTCAGTGCCGGAAGCTGTTCAATACCTAACGGTAACAGATGAGCGCGCTGATCGTTACCCAGCAGTTTGCGCACCGCTTCAAACTGGCAGAGGAAAAGTTGGGTCGGGTCGATCCCCACCGCGAGGTGCGCGCCTGCGCCGATCATGCGCCACATGTGATAACCGCTGCCGCAGCCGACATCGAGGATCGTGCGCCCGGTCAAATCAGAGAGATGGGGCAGAACACGATCCCATTTCCAGTCGGAACGCCATTCGGTATCAATGTTAACGCCATACAGCGAGAACGGCCCTTTGCGCCACGGCATCAGGTTGCGCATCAGGGTTTCAATGCGTTTAATTTGCCCGGCACTCAGCGGCTCTTCGCTTTCTGCCGTCACGCTATGCAATAAATCAAGACGATACGGTTTAATTTCAGGTAGAAACTCCACCGCATTTGACCACTGCTTAAACAACCCGTGCTGCTGCTCGCGCTGCCAGTTAGCAATCTGCGCGGGCAGCGTTTCGAGCCAGTGTGAAAGATGATTTTTGGCAATCAGAGAATAAAAGTTACCAAAGTCGATCATGCAGCGTCCTCTGCTTTTAATGCCACCAGTGAACCAAAGTTAAAGCACTGGAACCACAGCTCGCTATGCTCAAAACCGGCTTTATGCAGGCGTGCTTTATGGGTTTCCACAGAATCGGTCAGCATCACGTTTTCCAGCATGCTGCGCTTCTGGCTGATCTCCAGTTCGCTGTAACCGTTGGCACGTTTAAAGTCGTGGTGCATGTTGAACAGCAGTTCACCAACTTTGGCATCTTCGAAACTGAATTTTTCCGAAAGCACCAGCGCGCCGCCGGGGTTCAGCCCTTGATAAATTTTATCCAGTAACGCCTGGCGCTCGGAAGGTTCCAGGAATTGCAGGGTAAAATTCAGCACCACCATCGATGCGTTTTCAATGGCGATATCGCGAATATCACCTTCAATAACGTCTACTGGCGTAGGGGCTTTATAGGCGTCAATATGACGACGGCAGCGTTCAATCATCGCCGGGGAGTTGTCGATGGCAATAATTTTGCAATTATCATGATGAATGTTGCGACGCACCGAGAGCGTCGCCGCGCCCAGAGAACAACCCAGATCGTAAACCTGCGTACCAGGTTGAACGAAGCGTTCGGCTAACATACCAATCATGGAAATAATATTGGAATAGCCGGGAACGGAACGCTGGATCATATCCGGGAAGACTTCAGCTACCCGTTCATCAAAGGTCCAGTCGCCCAGTCTGGCGATAGGGGCAGAAAATAGCGTGTCGCGGTGAGACATAACGTAAAAATCCGGGAAAAAGAAAGTGGCGTATTGTGCGCTAACGCAGGGAGAAAACCAACTCCCAGGGCATATACCAAAGATTCGCCAGCACCATCAGCAACAGCGCACACCAGGTGGCGCTCATGCCGGAACGTCGCCAGCGGAACAGACGGTGATGAAAACCGTAATAATGCATCAGACGACCAGCAAGCAAAACGATGCCGCAAATATGCACCATCCAGGTTTCTGCGCCATTCATTTCCATAAACAGCATCAACACAATCGCGATGGGAATATATTCCACCGCGTTACCGTGAATGCGAATGGCGCTTTGCAGTTCGCTAAAACCGCCGTCGCCATAGGCAACGCGATATTGCAAACGCAGGCGAACAACATCGAAAGAGAACTTCATTAATAACAACGCACCTAAAACGGCATACAGCGCGCTTACCATACAAACTCCCTTTAAAATGGCCGATGGCACTTGTCTATAATAGGTGGCAATTTCAGAAAAGAGAAGATTGCTGTGGAATAGCCGGAACTGCTCCGATCTCTGGGAGTGTTTTACGCAAGTCTTCCCACAGAGTATGTACCAGTTCCGGTGCCTGGGCGATATCAGGTGTATGCAGGAAAAGATAAGGCGTGGTGGTCTGTTGCCATTGCGCTAATTTTTGCAACCAGACCTGAAATAATTCCCGGTTTTGTGTCATATCATCGCTACCGATAAAACGGATCAGCGGATTCTTTGCCGTCAACACGGCATGTACCGGAACTTTCGGTTTTTTCCGTTGCGCATCGCGAATGGCTTCATTATGCGGACGTGCTGCATGAACCGGACGGCTGTCTAAAATCACCCGATTAACGCTGCGTTGATGCAAACCTCGATTAAGCGTTTGTTCTTCTTCGCCTTTGGTGAAAAACTGCGGATGGCGGACTTCCACACCATAGGTAAATTCGCCAGGAAGAGAATCGAGAAAGTGCCATAGCGCAGGCAGATCCCGTGGAGCAAACGTGGCGGGCAATTGCAGCCAGTATTGGCCAATGCGCGGCGCTAACGGCGACATACGGGTCAAAAATTCAGTCACTAAATCATCGCAATGCCGCAATGCTGCCTGATGCGAAATGGTTGCCGGAAATTTAAAACAAAAACGAAAATCATCGGTGGTCTGCTCGCGCCAACGCAGAACCACTTCCTGCTTTGGCAGAGCATAAAGGGTGGTGTTGCCCTCCACACAGTTAAAGTGGCGGGCATACTCTTCCAGGCTGGAGATCCCCAAACGCACCCATTTTGGATGCGACCATTGCGGCAGACCGATGTAAATCATAATGCGTTGAGGATCTCTTCCACGCGACGCACGCGGGCAATGCGCGGGTAGATATGGTTGATGCTGTTATTGTGCTGTTCGGTGCTGGCTGCACTACAGGCGTCTTCGGCAATCACCAGATTAAAGCCCAGCTCCCAGGCATTGCGGGCGGTTGATTCGACGCCAATATTGGTTGAGATCCCACATAAGACGATGGTGTCAATGCCACGACGGCGTAATTGTAACTCCAGATCCGTACCGTAAAACGCCCCCCATTGACGTTTGATGATTTCGATATCGCTGTCAGTTGCACCTAACGCCGCAGGATGTTGCCACCAGTTTTCCGGTAACGTTCTGGCAGGTGAGGGAGCATCAACTGGCTGTTTTAATGCTTCGGCGTAATCGGCAGACCAGCCGACGCGCACCAGAAACACAGGCTGTCCGTTAGCTCGAAATTTCGCCGCCAGCTTCCCGGCGCGATTAACGACATCTTCAGCAGTGTGCGAACCACCGGCAAACGGTAAGATGCCTTCTTGTAAATCAATCACCACCAGCGCAGTGGTTTTAGCATTCAGTTCAAGCATGATGACTCCAGATAAAACAAAATCGAGCCTCTCACCTTAATGCGATTAGCCGATGGCAGAACGACAAATTTTGTTAATTTTTATGTGCTCAGGCAACACCTTTATAGCAAACAAGGGTAGAGTCTGATTTCAGGCCTGATATAAAGTGGTAACGAGTCGTTCCAGAGCGGGCCAGACTCTTACGGTGCGGCAGAATTTCCAGTATAATAGCCGCCTTTTTTCATTCAGTTGTGACATACAGCTAACGCTGCGACTTAGGTCACCTGCGCAGCAGGGGACGTCCGCCGGCAGCTAAGTTAAGGGATATCTCATGCGTACAGAATATTGTGGACAGCTCCGTTTGTCCCACGTGGGGCAGCAGGTGACTCTGTGTGGTTGGGTCAACCGTCGTCGTGATCTTGGTAGCCTGATCTTCATCGATATGCGCGACCGCGAAGGTATCGTGCAGGTATTTTTCGATCCGGATCGTGCGGACGCGTTAAAGCTGGCCTCTGAACTGCGTAATGAGTTCTGCATTCAGGTAACGGGCACCGTGCGTGCGCGTGACGAAAAAAATATCAACCGCGATATGGCGACCGGCGAAATCGAAGTGCTGGCGTCCTCGCTGACCATCATCAACCGCGCAGACGTTCTGCCGCTTGACTCTAACCACGTCAACACCGAAGAAGCGCGTCTGAAATACCGCTATCTTGATCTGCGTCGCCCGGAAATGGCTCAGCGCCTGAAAACCCGTGCAAAAATTACCAGCCTGGTGCGCCGTTTTATGGACGACCACGGATTCCTCGACATCGAAACCCCGATGCTGACCAAAGCGACGCCGGAAGGCGCGCGTGACTACCTGGTGCCTTCTCGTGTGCATAAAGGCAAATTCTACGCGCTGCCGCAATCTCCGCAGTTGTTCAAACAGTTGCTGATGATGTCCGGTTTCGACCGTTATTATCAGATTGTAAAATGCTTCCGTGACGAAGACCTGCGTGCTGACCGTCAGCCAGAATTTACCCAGATCGATGTGGAAACTTCTTTCATGACCGCGCCGCAAGTGCGTGAGGTAATGGAAGCTCTGGTGCGTCATCTGTGGCTGGAAGTGAAGGGCGTGGATCTGGGCGATTTCCCGGTAATGACCTTTGCGGAAGCCGAACGCCGTTACGGTTCCGATAAACCGGATCTGCGTAACCCGATGGAACTGACCGACGTTGCCGATCTGCTGAAATCCGTTGAATTTGCAGTATTTGCGGGGCCGGCGAACGATCCGAAAGGCCGTGTTGCTGCTCTGCGTGTTCCGGGCGGCGCATCGCTGACCCGTAAGCAGATCGATGAATACGGTAACTTCGTCAAAATCTATGGCGCGAAAGGTCTGGCTTACATCAAAGTTAACGAACGTGCGAAAGGTCTGGAGGGTATCAACAGCCCGGTAGCGAAGTTCCTCAATGCTGAAATCATTGAAGCCATCCTGGATCGTACTGCCGCGCAAGATGGCGATATGATTTTCTTCGGTGCCGACAACAAGAAAATTGTTGCCGACGCGATGGGCGCACTGCGCCTGAAAGTGGGTAAAGACCTTGGTCTGACCGACGAAAGCAAATGGGCGCCGCTGTGGGTTATCGACTTCCCGATGTTTGAAGACGACGGCGAAGGCGGCCTGACCGCGATGCACCATCCGTTCACCGCACCGAAAGACATGACTGCTGCCGAGCTGAAAGCGGCACCGGAAAATGCGGTGGCGAACGCTTATGATATGGTCATCAATGGTTACGAAGTGGGCGGTGGCTCTGTGCGTATCCATAATGGTGATATGCAACAGACTGTATTTGGCATTCTGGGTATCACCGAAGAGGAACAGCGCGAGAAATTCGGCTTCCTGCTCGACGCCCTGAAATATGGCACTCCGCCGCACGCAGGTCTGGCATTTGGCCTTGACCGTCTGACCATGCTGCTGACCGGCACTGACAACATCCGTGACGTTATCGCCTTCCCGAAAACCACAGCGGCAGCGTGTCTGATGACTGAAGCACCGAGCTTTGCTAACCCGACGGCTCTGGCTGAGCTGAGCATTCAGGTTGTGAAGAAGGCTGAGAATAATTGATATGACTTATAAGCGTCCCGTTTCGATCTTAGTGGTCATCTATGCACAAGATACGAAACGGGTGCTGATGTTACAGCGGCGTGACGATCCCGATTTCTGGCAGTCGGTAACCGGCAGCGTGGAAGAGGGTGAAACCGCGCCGCAAGCTGCCATGCGCGAAGTAAAGGAAGAGGTCACCATTGATGTTGTCGCTGAACAACTGACCTTAATTGACTGTCAACGCACGGTAGAGTTTGAAATTTTTTCACATTTGCGTCATCGCTATGCGCCGGGTGTGATGCGCAATACAGAATCATGGTTCTGTCTTGCGCTCCCGCACGAACGCCAGATTGTTTTTACTGAACATTTGGCCTACAAGTGGCTTGATGCGCCCGCAGCAGCGGCGCTCACTAAGTCGTGGAGCAACCGGCAGGCGATTGAAGAGTATGTAATTAACGCTGCCTGAACAGGCAGGGCTATTTGGAGATATTTTTTATGGCAGGTCATAGTAAATGGGCCAACACCAGACATCGTAAAGCCGCGCAGGATGCTAAGCGCGGTAAAATCTTCACTAAAATCATTCGTGAGCTGGTGACCGCAGCTAAACTGGGCGGCGGCGATCCGGATGCTAACCCGCGTCTGCGTGCAGCCATTGATAAAGCACTGTCTAACAACATGACCCGTGACACTCTGAACCGCGCAATTGCACGTGGTGTGGGCGGTGATGATGATGCGAACATGGAAACCATCATCTACGAAGGTTACGGTCCTGGCGGCACTGCAATCATGATTGAATGTCTGTCTGACAACCGTAACCGTACTGTTGCTGAAGTGCGTCACGCATTCAGCAAATGTGGCGGCAACCTTGGTACTGACGGTTCCGTAGCCTATCTGTTCAGCAAAAAAGGTGTGATCTCCTTCGAGAAAGGTGATGAAGACACCATCATGGAAGCGGCGCTGGAAGCAGGTGCAGAAGACGTTGTGACCTATGATGACGGCGCAATCGACGTCTACACTGCATGGGAAGAGATGGGTAAAGTACGTGATGCTCTGGAAGCGGCTGGTCTGAAAGCAGACAGCGCAGAAGTTTCCATGATCCCGTCAACCAAAGCCGATATGGATGCAGAAACTGCACCGAAACTGATGCGTCTGATCGATATGCTGGAAGACTGTGACGACGTGCAGGAAGTTTACCATAACGGTGAGATCTCTGATGAGGTTGCAGCGACCCTCTGATGAGGCCGGCTAAACAACAAAACGGAGACGCGTGATGGCTATTATTCTCGGTATTGACCCGGGTTCGCGCGTTACCGGCTACGGCGTTATCCGTCAGGTGGGCAGGCAACTGTCCTACCTGGGCAGTGGATGCATACGCACCAAAGTGGATGATTTACCGTCTCGTCTGAAGCTCATCTATGCGGGCGTGACGGAAATCATCACCCAGTTCCAGCCCGATTATTTCGCAATCGAACAAGTCTTTATGGCGAAGAATGCCGACTCTGCCCTGAAACTGGGGCAGGCACGCGGCGTGGCGATTGTGGCGGCGGTGAATCAGGAATTGCCAGTATTTGAATATGCGGCACGTCAGGTAAAGCAAACGGTGGTAGGTATTGGTAGTGCCGAAAAAAGCCAGGTGCAGCATATGGTGCGCACTTTGCTAAAACTACCCGCCAACCCACAGGCGGACGCCGCCGATGCGCTGGCGATTGCCATCACCCACTGCCATGTCAGCCAGAATGCGATGCAGATGAGCGAATCGAGGCTGAATCTGGCTCGCGGGCGACTGCGTTAAGTTATACCGCCTCGGTCAGTTTTTGCTGAGGCGTTACTACTCCTTCTGCATGTATTAACGCCAGATCCGGATGATGCCACAAACTCGCTGGAGTGACCGTTTTACGCGCCCACGGAATCGAACCTAAAAACCAGAATTTCCAGAAGGTGAGTTTTGCATTCGGATTGCTGTTTAACAGTTCTTCAAATGTCTCTATTTCACCCACCGGGATACATAGCGCCTCTTTATAAATATCAAAAACGAATTTTGAACAGAACTGGCGGGAAGATTCGTATTTAAAACCGGTATGGTAGAGCTTGCGTAGCCGGGAGGGAACCTGTTCTACCAGCCGTTGTTTTTGCTGTTCTGTTAGCCCGGCACCTAATCGCTTTACTGCATAGCGTTGGTTAGCAGAGCGTTTAATAAAGCGGGACAGTGTGGTTATGGTGGAAAGGGGAACACGGCTTTCTGCGACCAGATAATCATCGCTGTCATGACCGATAATGATCCCGACGTGATTACTCCAGCAATTTGATGCGGCAGATATTTGACAAAATAATCCAGCACCTATACATGTAAATACAATATCGCCAACTTCATATTCAGAAGGGTAATTAATTTTCACTTTGTCATTCCATTGAAATAATATGAATATGCGTAATACCATAAAAAATATTTTTTGCAGGAGCAGAAAGGTTTATTTTTTGTAGATTTATCCACTAAATATTTAACATTAAAATATTTATTATAAATATGGCTTAGCGGATCAATTATACTGCGCCATTTTTCAGTTCATCGAGACGACTCGCAATTTTTCTTCATCCTTCGCTGGATATCTATCCAGCATTTTTTTATCATACAGCCTTATCTTTGATTCATTACGCAGGAGCGTCATGTGATAGGCAGGCTGAGAGGCATCATTCTGGAAAAACAACCCCCGCTGGTGTTACTTGAAGTGGGCGGCGTAGGCTATGAAGTGCATATGCCGATGACCTGTTTTTATGAACTCCCTGAAGCGGGCCAGGAAGCGATTGTTTTCACCCACTTTGTGGTGCGTGAAGATGCGCAGCTACTGTATGGTTTTAACAACAAACAAGAGCGCACGTTATTTAAAGAGTTGATCAAAACTAACGGCGTGGGACCGAAACTGGCACTGGCTATCCTCTCGGGTATGTCAGCGCAGCAGTTTGTAAATGCCGTTGAGCGTGAAGAACCTGCGGCACTGGTGAAATTACCTGGCATTGGTAAGAAAACTGCTGAACGCCTGATCGTTGAAATGAAAGATCGCTTTAAAGGTCTGCATGGCGATCTGTTCACACCGGCTGCCGATCTGGTATTGACCTCACCGGCAAGCCCGGCAACCGACGATGCCGAACAGGAAGCTGTTGCTGCGCTGGTGGCGCTGGGCTATAAACCACAAGAAGCCAGCCGCATGGTGAGCAAAATCGCTCGCCCTGATGCCAGCAGTGAAACATTAATTCGCGAAGCCCTGCGCGCCGCGTTATGAGGTAAAGGATGATTGAAGCAGACCGTCTGATTTCTGCCGGTACGACTTTGCCGGAAGATGTGGCAGATCGCGCCATTCGCCCCAAACTACTGGAAGAGTATGTTGGTCAGCCGCAGGTTCGTTCACAGATGGAAATTTTCATCAAAGCGGCGAAACTGCGCGGCGATGCCCTTGATCATCTATTGATTTTTGGTCCTCCGGGTCTGGGTAAAACCACACTTGCCAACATCGTCGCCAATGAAATGGGCGTCAATTTACGCACCACGTCCGGCCCGGTACTGGAAAAGGCGGGTGATCTGGCGGCGATGCTCACCAACCTTGAACCACACGATGTGTTGTTTATTGATGAGATCCACCGTCTTTCGCCTGTGGTGGAAGAAGTGCTGTATCCAGCCATGGAAGACTACCAGTTGGATATTATGATTGGTGAAGGCCCGGCAGCGCGTTCAATTAAAATCGATCTCCCCCCGTTCACCCTGATTGGCGCGACAACGCGTGCTGGTTCATTGACATCGCCACTGCGTGACCGTTTCGGTATTGTGCAGCGCCTGGAGTTTTACCAGGTGCCTGATTTGCAATATATCGTCAGTCGTAGCGCACGGTTTATGGGGCTTGAGATGAGTGACGATGGCGCGCTGGAAGTGGCTCGCCGGGCGCGAGGTACGCCACGTATCGCCAACCGCCTGCTGCGTCGTGTGCGAGATTTCGCCGAAGTGAAGCATGATGGCACCATCTCGGCGGATATCGCTGCTCAGGCGCTGGATATGCTGAACGTTGATGCTGAAGGTTTCGATTATATGGATCGCAAGTTATTGCTGGCGGTGATCGATAAATTCTTCGGTGGGCCGGTTGGCCTGGATAACCTGGCAGCGGCCATTGGCGAAGAGCGTGAAACTATTGAGGATGTGCTGGAACCTTATTTGATTCAGCAGGGCTTTTTGCAGCGGACGCCGCGCGGGCGTATGGCGACAGTGCGTGCGTGGAACCACTTCGGGATTACGCCGCCAGAAATGCCGTAGGCCGGGCAAGGCGTCTGCACCGCATCCAATATTAAGCTCTCGGCAAGGTGAAGCCAGACAGGCGCTCCCGCAGGAGCGCCGAATTGATTAGCGACCAAACAGGTCACGTTTTTTCGCTTTAAACGGCTGAGAGAGTACCACCAGCACTGCGACAATCAGGTAAGCAACAAAAATACCGAGCAGCCACTGCGGCATATCCAGACCTAAAAAATTCCACTGACGCTCAGCGCAATCACCAGAGGCGACAAACACTTGTGGCACCCATTTATCCAGCGGCAGCCAGTCCGGGAATCGAACCATGAAATCACAGGTCATAAACGGTGAAGGATAGAGCTGGAGCATGGTGTGCTCGTAAGTTAATTGCACGCCACGAAAAGCACTATACAGCCAGATGATCATCGCCACATAACGCAGCGGAGTTTTCGGGGCGATAGCGCCAATCAGCGCGGCGCCCAGAATGCCGAATAACGCACAGCGTTCATAAATACAGAGCACGCAAGGTTTAAGTAACATCACATGCTGGAACCACAGCGCCGTCAGTTCCAGAGCCAGAGCGGTAAACGCCATTAACAGCCACGCCCCCCGGCCTTGTGAACATTGGTTCAAAAATCGCAACATAATAATTTCCCTGCAATATGCATCGAATGCGCAGTTTAAACCAATTCATTCGTTGCGCCACCAGGAGGGAGTAAAAATAGGATGTAATTGAACAATTATCGGGCGGAAAGGCAAACCGGGCATAAATATGCCCGGTAAGTTGTTATCAAAGCGTTGCAATCCACCCCATTTGCATAAACCATTCAGTTACAGGAGCAAGCGTAAACTCTACGCAGAGTAATCCGACGAGGGTCAGTACGAGAGTGTAGGGCAGAGCCATCCACACCATGCGGCCATAAGAAAGACGTATTAATGGCGCGAGTGCTGAGGTCAACAGGAATAAGAACGCAGCCTGTCCGTTCGGCGTGGCGACGGAGGGCAGGTTGGTTCCGGTGTTAATGGCGACTGCCAGCAGTTCATATTGCTTCAGTGTAATCGCGCCGCTTTCCATTGCCGCTTTTGCTTCGTTGATATAAATCGTCCCTACAAAGACGTTATCCGAAATGGAAGACAGCAAACCGTTGAAGATATAGAACAGCGATAGCTGAGCGTGTTCTGATGCCTGCAATACAAACTGGATAATTGGGGAGAACAGTTGTTGGTCGATAATCACCGCCACTACCGAGAAAAAGACCGTCAACAGTGCGGTGAATGGCAGAGACTCGGTGAAGGCTTTGCCGATAGCATGTTCATCAGTTACACCGGTCAGTGATGTCGCCAGAATAATGACAGACAAACCAATCAAGCCGACCTCTGCCAGATGCAAAGCCAGCGCGGTGACCAGCCAGACGCCGATAATCGCCTGGACAATCAGACGAATTTTATCCTGACGTGTACGCTGGAGACGGCTTTGATCGTCAAACTGTTGCAGTACTTCGCGGACTTTCTCCGGCAGCGTTTCGCCGTAGCCAAACCAACGCAGCTTCTCCACCAGCAGGCAGGTTAACAGGCCGCAAATCAGGACAGGGACGGTCACCGGTGACATGCGCAGGAAGAAATCGCCAAAATGCCAGCCAGCAGCTTTGGCAATGATCAGGTTCTGTGGTTCGCCTACCATAGTCATCACGCCGCCTAATGCAGTGCCGACACCCGCATGCATCATCAGGCTACGCAGAAAGCCACGGAACTGCTCCAGAACCACTTTGTAATGCTTGTCGATATGGCTGTCGTCTTGCAGGTCGGTATCTTCGGTGCGGGAAGAAGCTACGCGGTGATAAATGCCATAAAAACCAACTGCAACGCTGATCACTACGGCAACGACGGTTAAGGCATCGAGGAACGCAGAGAGAAACGCCGCCGCCATGCAAAAAGAGAGCGACAGCAGCATTTTGGAGCGAATGCTTAACAGTAAACGGGTAAATATGAACAGCAGAAGCTGTTTCATAAAATAGATGCCCGCCACCATAAACATCAGTAACAGCAAGACTTCAAGATTTGCCGCCACCTCTTCACGGACGTGTTCCGCACTGGTCATGCCGATGAAGACAGCTTCGATAGCCAACAGACCGCCGGGGAGCAGCGGATAGCATTTCAGAGCCATCGCCAGAGTGAAAATAAATTCCGCGACAAGCAGCCAGCCAGCAACAAAGGGGCTGATGAGGAAAATTAATGGGTTAACAATTAAGAAAATAATAAGGGCAAGTTTGTACCAGTCAGGTGACTGACCCAAAAAATTGCGCCATAACGCGCGGCCCCAGGAGATCTCCATGATGGTTTCCCTTACCTTACAAATAATAAATGATGTTTTTATGTTAGAACGCAAAGCTTAACGGTCAGGGGGGAGCGAGGCAAGTCTTGATAGTCAAGGGGAAAGAGATACAGAAAATGAAGCCTTGATCCCTTTTTTCTTCTTTTTGTCTGCTATCAGCGTTGTTAGCCCTCTGGTATGATGAGTCCAACTTTGTTTTGCTGTGTTATGGAAATCTCACTATGGTCATTAAGGCGCAAAGCCCGGCGGGTTTCGCGGAAGAGTACATTATTGAAAGTATCTGGAATAACCGCTTCCCACCCGGGACTATTTTGCCCGCAGAACGTGAACTTTCAGAATTAATTGGTGTAACGAGAACGACGTTACGCGAAGTGTTACAGCGCCTGGCGCGAGACGGCTGGCTGACCATTCAACACGGCAAACCGACGAAGGTGAATAATTTCTGGGAAACCTCCGGGTTGAATATCCTTGAGACGCTGGCGCGACTGGATCACGAAAGTGTACCGCAACTCATAGATAATTTGCTGTCAGTGCGCACCAATATTTCGACCATTTTTATTCGCACCGCGTTTCGTCAGCATCCTGATAAAGCGCAGGAAGTGCTGGCAACGGCTAATGAAGTGGCCGATCACGCAGACGCCTTTGCTGATCTGGATTACAACATTTTTCGCGGTCTGGCGTTTGCCTCTGGTAACCCGATTTATGGTCTGATCCTTAACGGAATGAAAGGGTTGTATACGCGCATTGGTCGTCACTATTTCGCCAATCCGGAAGCGCGTAGCCTGGCGCTGGGCTTCTACCACAAGCTGTCTGCGTTGTGCAGTGAAGGTGCTCACGATCAGGTTTACGAAACAGTACGCCGTTATGGGCATGAGAGTGGCGAGATTTGGCACCGGATGCAGAAAAATCTGCCGGGTGATTTAGCCATTCAGGGGCGTTAATCCATCCATACTGATGACCAACGCATAGTTGCCTGATGCGCTATGCTTATCTGGCCTTTTGAATTTGTGATGCTTTGCAGGCGGATAAAGCGTGTACGCCGCATCCGGCAAAAATGACCCCTCCTCAAATGAGGAGGGGTTTTTTTATAGATTCCCCATTCTTGGCGGGCAGCGTTCCAGCAACTCGACGCTGCCGTCTTCGTTTTGCTGTTCCAGCATCACATCAAATCCCCACAGGCGATGTACATGCTTCAGCACTTCTTTACGCCCCCGATCCAGCGGTGCGCGGTTATGTGGAATGTAACGCAGCGTCAGCGAACGGTCGCCGCGCAAATCCACGTTCCAGATCTGAATATTCGGCTCCAGATTACTTAAGTTATATTGCGACGATAAACGGTTACGGATCTCCCGATAACCTTCCTCATTATGAATGGCGGAAATCTCCAGATAATTATGCCGATCGTCATCCAGCACGGTGAAGAAGCGAAAATCACGCATTACCTTCGGTGACAGGAACTGGCTGATAAAGCTCTCATCTTTGAAATCACGCATCGCGAAATGCAGCGTTTCCAGCCAGTCGGAACCGGCGATATCCGGGAACCAGTATTTGTCTTCTTCCGTTGGCGACTGACAAATCCGTTTAATATCCTGAAACATAGCAAATCCGAGGGCATACGGGTTAATTCCGCTGTACCACGGGCTGTTATAGGGCGGCTGGAAGACCACATTGGTGTGGCTATGCAAGAACTCCAGCATAAAACGTTCGGTCACTTTCCCTTCATCATACAGATGGTTAAGGATGGTGTAGTGCCAGAAGGTCGCCCAGCCTTCGTTCATCACCTGAGTCTGTTTTTGCGGATAAAAATACTGGCTCACTTTACGTACAATGCGCAGGATTTCACGCTGCCATGATTCCAGCAGCGGTGCATTTTTCTCCATAAAATAGAGCAGATTTTCTTGTGGCTCGGACGGATAGCGGCGCGCTTCGGCAACGGTTTTCTCTTCCTCGCGCTTAGGCAGCGTTCTCCAGAGCATATTGACCTGGCTCTGCAGATACTCTTCGCGACTTTTCTGCCGGGCTTTCTCCTCTTGCAGCGAGATTTTTTGTGGGCGTTTATAACGATCCACACCGTAGTTCATCAGCGCATGGCACGAATCCAACAGCTTTTCTACCTCATCAACGCCATAGCGTTCTTCGCACTCGGTAATGTATTTGCGGGCGAAAATCAGGTAATCGACAATCGAACTGGCATCGGTCCAGCTACGGAATAAGTAATTGTTTTTGAAGAAAGAGTTGTGGCCATAACAGGCGTGTGCCATCACCAGTGCCTGCATGGTAATGGTGTTCTCTTCCATCAGATAAGCGATACACGGATTAGAGTTAATGACGATTTCATAGGCCAGCCCTTGCTGACCGTGCTTATACAGACGCTCGGTTTCAATAAACTTTTTACCAAACGACCAATGCGGATAGTTAATTGGCATACCGACGCTGGAGTAGGCATCCATCATTTGCTCTGATGTAATTACTTCAATCTGGTGCGGGTAGGTATCCAGCCGGTAGAGTTTTGCCACCCGGTCTATCTCTGCCAAATAAATATCCAGCAGGTCGAATGTCCAGTCAGGTCCATCGCTCAAACGTGTGGAGTCCTTATTCATAGAATCGATCGTCGCCATACGCGCACCTCATTGTTGTCGGCGCTCTCTGTGTGGAACACCTCATTTCAAGCATAGAACACCAGTTAAAAACCGCGTCGCTGGAGAATTTTTTTCTTTGCGATTTCTTATTATCGGAGCGCCAATAATTAGCTTCTGAACGGAATTTTCTGCTGGATATAAAGCGCGACCAGCAGGAGATACCAAAGACGCCATATTCCCGCAAAGTCAGGGAGATGTGAGCCAGCTCACCATAAAAAAGCCATATGTTGAATAATATTTTCATCTGGGTTATCAAGATGTAATTAGATTATTGTTCTTTTACTGTATCTACCGTTATCGGAGTGGCTATGCGAGTTGTCATACTGGGAAGTGGTGTGGTAGGCGTTGCCAGCGCCTGGTATTTAAATCAGGCTGGACACGAGGTCACCGTCATTGATCGGGAACCTGGGGCAGCACTTGAAACCAGCGCAGCAAATGCCGGGCAAATTTCTCCTGGATATGCCGCGCCGTGGGCGGCGCCAGGCGTGCCTTTAAAAGCGATTAAATGGATGTTCCAGCGACATGCGCCGCTGGCGGTTCGTCTCGATGGTACGCAATTCCAGTTGAAATGGATGTGGCAAATGTTACGTAACTGTGACACCAGCCACTATATGGAAAACAAAGGTCGGATGGTGCGCCTGGCGGAATACAGCCGTGATTGCCTGAAAACATTGCGCGCCGAAACCAATATTCAGTATGAAGGACGGCAGGGCGGGACGCTGCAACTGTTCCGCACTGAACAACAGTATGAAAACGCCACTCGCGATATCGCCGTACTGGAAGATGCAGGCGTGCCATATAAGTTACTGGAATCCAGTCGCCTGGCGGAAGTTGAACCTGCGCTGGCGGAAGTTGCGCACAAACTGACTGGTGGCCTGCAACTACCCAATGACGAAACCGGTGACTGTCAGCTCTTTACCCAGAATCTGGCGAGCATGGCGGAACAGGCGGGGGTAAAATTCCGCTTTAATACACCAGTCGATCAGCTGCTTTGTGACGGCGAGCAGATTTATGGTGTGAAGTGTGGTGGTGAAGTAATTAAGGCCGATGCGTATGTTATGGCATTTGGCTCTTACTCGACGGCGATGCTCAAGGGCATTGTCGATATCCCGGTTTATCCGTTGAAAGGTTATTCTTTGACCATTCCGATTGCGCAGGAAGACGGTGCGCCGGTGTCCACCATTCTTGATGAAACCTACAAAATCGCCATTACCCGTTTCGATAACCGTATCCGCGTTGGCGGAATGGCGGAAATTGTTGGCTTTAACACCGAGCTGTTGCAACCGCGTCGTGAAACGCTGGAGATGGTGGTTCGCGACCTTTATCCGCGCGGCGGCCATGTTGAGCAGGCCACGTTCTGGACGGGGCTACGTCCGATGACGCCAGATGGCACGCCGGTTGTGGGGCGTACACGCTTCAAAAATTTGTGGCTGAATACCGGTCACGGTACGCTTGGCTGGACGATGGCTTGCGGTTCTGGTCAGTTGTTAAGCGATCTGCTTTCTGGCCGCACGCCAGCGATCCCGTATGAGGATCTAAGTGTAGCGCGCTACAGTCGTGGATTTACGCCATCACGTCCAGGCCATTTACATGGCGCGCACAGTTAAGGAATCGAGATGACTCGTCCGATACAGGCCAGCCTCGATCTGCAGGCATTAAAACAAAATCTGACCATTGTCCGCCAGGCCGCGCCGCATGCACGCGTCTGGTCGGTGGTAAAAGCGAACGCTTACGGGCACGGTATCGAGCGTATCTGGAGCGCGCTCGGGGCGACCGATGGTTTTGCGTTACTTAATCTTGAAGAGGCCATTATCCTGCGCGAGCGCGGCTGGAAAGGGCCAATCCTGATGCTGGAGGGTTTTTTTCATGCTCAGGATCTGGAAATTTATGACCAGTACCGTCTGACCACCTGCGTGCACAGTAACTGGCAGCTCAAAGCACTGCAAAATGCGCGGCTAAAAGCGCCGCTGGATGTTTACCTTAAGGTGAACAGTGGAATGAATCGGTTGGGGTTCCAGCCCGATCGCGTGCTTACTGTCTGGCAGCAGCTGCGGGCGATGGCGAATGTTGGCGAAATGACTTTGATGTCGCATTTTGCCGATGCGGAGCATCCTGATGGGATTTCTGGCGCGATGGCGCGTATTGAGCAGGCAGCGGAAGGTCTGGAGTGTCGGCGCTCGTTGTCTAATTCGGCGGCAACCCTGTGGCATCCGGAAGCGCATTTTGACTGGGTTCGACCTGGCATTATTTTATATGGTGCTTCGCCGTCCGGTCAGTGGCGCGATATCGCCAATACCGGATTACGCCCGGTCATGACGTTAAGCAGTGAGATTATTGGTGTTCAGACGCTAAAAGCGGGCGAGCGTGTGGGCTATGGCGGTCGCTATACTGCGCGCGATGAGCAGCGAATCGGCATTGTCGCCGCCGGATACGCCGACGGCTATCCGCGTCATGCACCAACCGGAACACCTGTTTTAGTGGACGGGGTGCGCACCATGACGGTGGGGACAGTCTCGATGGATATGCTGGCGGTCGATTTGACGCCTTGCCCACAGGCGGGGATTGGTACGCCGGTTGAGCTGTGGGGCAAGGAGATCAAAATTGATGATGTCGCCGCCGCTGCCGGAACGGTGGGCTATGAGTTGATGTGCGCGCTGGCGCTACGTGTACCTGTTGTGACGGTGTAACTTGTGCAAGCCGGATAAGACGCACACGTCGTATCCGGCGATACAAACTCCATCAAATTTTAGATTCGGCTTCGTCCTCTGCCACCCGAACGCCGATCTTCAACACTGCATTATCTTCTTTCTCAGCCACCGTCCAGATCATCCCGGCAAACTCTACCTGGTCACCGACCACCGGTGCCGCACCTAACAACTGCTGAACAATTTCACCCAGCGTTTGCTGTTTATCGCGATACTCCCGACCATCTTCCAGACCATAAATCAGCGCCACATCGGCATATTTCGCGCTGGCTTCGAGAATGAAGTCACCAAAGAAGCGTTGATCCAGCGCGACAGGCGGCGACTGGCTAAACAGTTTTCCGAGTGCCGGAAGATCGCGTTCCCGACCAATCACACATAATACGTCGCCTTCACGCAGTCGGGTGCTGCCGGTGGGGTGAAGCAACTGGTTATCACGAAACAGTGCCGCAATGCGCGTCTCTTTTGGCATATGCAGGTCGCGCAGCGCCGCGCCCACGCACCATTTATCGGCACTCAATTGGTAAACAAACTGCTCCCACGGATTTTCCGGATGAATATCCAGTCCAACGCGTGACACCGGACGTCCCACTGGCGGAACCACTACTTTAGCTTTTTTCGCTGCCCACGACAGCGATGTTCCCTGCAATAGCAGTGAAACCAGAACTACGAAGAATGCGACATTAAAGAACAGACGCGCATTATCCAGCCCCGCCATCATCGGGAACACCGCCAGGATGATCGGCACTGCGCCGCGTAATCCCACCCAGCTGATAAACACGCGCTCACGCAGATTAAAACCACGGAACGGTAGCAATCCGGCAAATACCGAAAGAGGACGGGCGAAGAATATCATCCATGCGGACAAAATGAGCGCCGGAATGGCAATAGGCAGCAGGTCGCTTGGGTTAACCAACAGTCCCAGCACCAGGAACATGGCGATTTGTGCCAGCCAGGCGAGGCCGTCGAAATTTTGCAGAATGCCGTAGCGGTTGCGAATCGGACGATTACCCAGCAGGAAACCGCACAGATAAACAGCCAGAATGCCGCTGCCTTCCAGCGCCGTGGTTAAAGCAAAAATCAAAATACCGCCGCTTAATGCCAGCAATGGATACAAGCCCGCAGGCAGGGCGATGCGGTTAATCATCTGCAGCAGTAAATAACCACCGCCAAGACCGATTACGATCCCCAGGCCAAATTGCTGCAGAATATCGACAACGAACATCCAGCTAATAGTGCTTTCATGCTGCTGGATCATCGCAATCAAGGTAATTGTCAGAAAGACCGCCATCGGATCATTGCTGCCGGACTCTATCTCCAGCGTCGAGCCAACACGTTCGTTAAGCCCTTTGCCGCCAAGCAGAGAAAAGACCGCTGCGGCGTCGGTAGAGCCGACAATTGCGCCGATTAATAAACCTTCAATCAAATCAAGATTAAACAGCCATGCCGCCATCATGCCGGTTAAACCGGAGGTGATAAGCACGCCCAGCGTCGCCAGTGAAAGAGCAGGTCCTAACGCCACGCGAAATGAACTGGCCTGGGTGCGCATTCCGCCATCGAGCAAAATAATCGCCAGTGCCAGGTTACTTACCATGTAGGCAAAAGGATAATTATCAAACGGAATGCCGCCGACACCATCGACCCCAGCCAGCATACCGATCGCCAGGAAAATAACCAGAATCGGAATGCCAAGGCGGGAAGAAAATGAACTAAGTAAAATACTACTGGTGACAAGGATGGAGCCTAAGATGAAAAGGCTAATAATTGTTGCGGCATCCAACGGTCGGTTACTCCTGATTACGCTGTCTCGTACTATAAACCTACCATATTCACGGCAGAAACAGCGTTTTACTTAGCCCGGAAGCGTGATTTTTTTACGCTTTAAGAACAGGATGACCGCTAATCGTCAATTGTGTACCGTTTTTGGCGTTTTTGAGGATAGCATGTGCGCCCAACGGGAGGGTAACTGTGCGTTGTTCATGACCAAAGTCGAGGCCGGTAATCAGCGGAATCGACAGGCGGGAACGCAAGAACGTGTACACCGACGCCAGGTTGTAACCCGCGTCATAATCATTGGGCGTGCTGCCACTAAAGCTGCCGAGAATAATCGCCTTCTGGCGCTGTAAAATTCCAGCATGATAAAGCTGTAATAACATGCGTTCGACACGGAACGGATGTTCGTTGATGTCTTCCAGTACCAGAATACCGTTCTCAATTTGTGGCATCCACGGCGTACCGATAAGCGAAATCAGCATCGCGAGGTTGCCTCCCCACAGTGTTCCTTCTGTCTGACACGCCGGGCCTTCCCCTTGCCATTCAATGCTGAACGTTTCATTGCGTAACGCCAGCCAGAAGTGATGCTCGGTAAAGGCATTCAGCTCATCCGCGCCAAAATTTGCCACCAGCATCGGGCCGCTAAAGGTGATGACATTGCCTTGTGCCAGAAGACCGCACTGAATGGCCGTAAAATCGCTATGCCCGCAGATAAGCAACGGATCATTTTGTTGGCGAGCCACCAGAGCCTGCCAGTCAATATCCGCCAGTAAGCGACTGGCACCGTAACCGCCGCGTACTGCCAGCACGATGGTGTTGGGCGAAGTCAGTCTGGCAAGGAAATTGAGATCTCCCAGACGCTCCGTTTCCGTACCAGCAAAACGTTCACAACGACGGGCGATAACCCCGACGTTATTGACCTGATGCCCTGCATCGGTAAGGCGCTGAATGCCGCGCTGTGCGGCGTGCTGATTAATGCAGTAACCCGACGGGGCAATTAAGTGAAACTGATACATGGCAATTCCTTGCTGACAACAGAAACGAAATGTATATCATGCCGCTTAGGTGTGCCGTTGTCACCTCAACGGCGATTCCAGGCGATAAGGATAGATGAAGTGAAATTGAGATGGTTTGCCTTTTTGATTGTGTTATTAGCGGGTTGTTCTTCAAAGCATGACTATACGAACCCGCCGTGGAATGCGAAAGTCCCGGTACAACGTGCGATGCAGTGGATGCCAATAAGCCAGAAAGCCGGAGCGGCCTGGGGTGTCGATCCGCAATTGATCACGGCGATTATCGCTATTGAATCAGGCGGTAACCCGAACGCGGTAAGTAAGTCGAATGCTATTGGTTTGATGCAGTTAAAAGCCTCAACCTCCGGACGTGATGTTTATCGACGCATGGGCTGGAAAGGTGAGCCGACGACCAGCGAACTGAAAAACCCGGAGCGCAATATCTCAATGGGGGCGGCTTACCTGAATATTCTGGAAACCGGCCCGCTGGCAGGCATTGAAGATCCGAAGGTCCTGCAATATGCGCTGGTGGTGTCATACGCTAACGGGGCTGGTGCGCTGCTACGGACTTTCTCATCAGATCGGAAAAAAGCGATCAGCAAAATCAATGATCTGGATGCTGATGAGTTCCTCGATCACGTAGCAAGAAATCATCCTGCACCGCAGGCACCACGCTATATCTACAAACTTGAGCAGGCGCTGGACGCGATGTAACTCAGTCGCGTACTTTGTCCGCTTTCTCCCGGGCTTCCCGTTCGAGTGAGAATATAATCCGCTGTAATTGCCGCTCCACCGTCGGGCTGACGTTAAGAAAACGAAAGCTCAGGCGGGGAGTGGAGATCGTTTCATTTCTGCTATCAATCACTTTGCGCTCGCTGATGGTCAGTAACTGGGCGTCAAAGTGAAAAACGCCCCATTGTCCCATGTTGACTTCAATCTGTGCGAAGCGCATACCTTCGTGCAACCCGCCTGGTTTTTCCGTTTCCAGTAATGCACCCATGCCACCTAGCGATAAATCACTCAGGCGAAAACGTAACGTACTGTTATCCGTCAGTTTGGTCTGACAATAATAAGGCGGATGAAGTGGGGCGGAGATGCGGAAATATCTGCGTCGTTGCACAAACCATAATGCGGGAGGGGGAGTGGCGATAAACGCCGGAAGCTGCAAATATTCACTTTGCTGTAATTGCGCAAGGGTAAATTCGATTTTGGCGCCTTGCGTTTCGGCGGTAATAGTGATTTGACGCGCTTTAAGCACGGCATTGTTGTCTTCTTGCTGACTACCAAAATCCAGCACCAGTTTATCAGGGCTTATCGCCAGTATATTGCTGATCAGCTGACCATCTGACCAACTGATACGCAGTGGCACTGCGGCTTTATGTAAATCGCGTAAAACGCCCAGGACTGCTAACGGATTTTGTTTCAGGAACTGCTCATGGTAATGACTCACGCGGAAAAACTCCTGACCGACAAACTGTCTTTGGTTTATCGGTAGGGACTAACAAAACTTAATACAAATGCGTGAATTTTTTTTACAACTTACGACTAATTCAACCGACAGCCTCCCTCCATTGATCCTGTGCTTGCCTATACTTAGAGCGTTGACGTAAGCATTTCTTGCGTCCGATTCATCGAAACGAGGGCCTGAACATGGGAATTATTGCCTGGATTATTTTTGGCCTGATAGCCGGCATTATCGCCAAGCTGATCATGCCAGGGCGTGATGGTGGTGGATTTTTCCTGACCTGCATTCTCGGGATAGTCGGTGCGGTTGTCGGCGGCTGGCTGGCGACCATGTTTGGCATTGGCGGCTCCATCAGTGGTTTTAATTTACATAGCTTCCTGGTGGCGGTGGTCGGCGCTATCCTGGTGCTGGGGGTATTCCGCCTCCTGCGAAGAGAATAACGTAATATTTCTGGCGGATAGCGGTGCAGGCATCGCTATCCGCTTTCAAATTATGTGTAAACCTCACGGTGTTTGAAAACCAGATAAAACGGCAACGTCATCCAGATAAGCAGAATGACGCTGTCGGGAGAAGAAAAGATTAAGGTGTGGGTTCTGTGACTTTTGTTGGCTGCGTTGCGGAAGCACTGGTCGGGCGCGTTGCCGGAACGTTGTCACACGGTTTTTCTTTCGGGCAGATCAAATCCAACATTTTCAGCGTTACGCCGTTGGTCCAACCAAAACCATCCTGCAACGGATATTCGCCACCACCGCCACCTGTTCCGGTGGTGCTGACATCATATTTCTCCACCAGCTTTTTCTCCCGGTCATAGGTGTGCTGAACATTGGTCAGAAAGTGCCAGCTAATGTCCATCGCTACATCTTCCTGCCCGTAGTTTTGCAATCCTTCAGTAGCGACCCATTGTAACGGCGCCCAGCCATTTGGCGCGTCCCATTGCTGCCCACTTTTCACCGAGGTGGTGTTCAGTCCGCCAGGTTGCAGCAGATGCGTTCTGGTCGCCGTTGCCATTTTACTGGCGCGATCTTTCGCTGCTGCATTAACGTACAACGGGAACAGGGCGGCGGCAGTTAACTGATTACGTACTTTATTACTCTTCAGATCGTAATCGGCATACCAGCCGTGTTGATCGTTCCACAAGTATTTTTCGATCCCTTTCTGACGGGAATTTGCCAGCGTTTCGTATTGACTGGCCATCGCGTTATCCCCGGCGGCTTTACTGGCGCTGGCAAGGATTTTTTCCATTTTATACATCAGGCTATTGAGATCGACCGGTACGATGCTGGTGGTGCGTAATGTATTTAACTGCTGAGGATTGTCCATCCAGCGCGAGCTGAAATCCCAGCCAGATGCGGCGGCGGAACGCAGGTCACGGTAAATTTCAGTGGCAGGGCGATTTGGATTGCTTTTCGCGGTGGCAATATCCTCTACCCATGACTCCGGACGCGGTGTATCGCGGTCGTCCCAGTAGCGGTTAAGAATCGTGCCATCCTTGAGCTTTACAACGCGCTTTTCCTGTTGCCCGGCTTGCAGATTTTCAACGCCGTCCATCCAGTAAGCATATTCTTTTTGTAGTTGTGGCAGATACTGTTTCAACGCGGCGTCGCCTTCATGTTGCGCCAGTAACTCCACCATCAACGCAAAGAAAGGCGGCTGCGAACGGCTTAAATAGTAGCTGCGGTTCCCGTTGGGAATGTGTCCATAAGTATCTATTTCATAACCAAAATTCGCCACCATATCCGCCACTTTATCCCAGTGACCGCTTTCGCCAAGCCCCAGCATGGTGAAGTAACTGTCCCAGTAATACACTTCCCGAAAACGACCTCCCGGCACGACATAGGGTTTCGGCAATGGCAACAGAGAGTCCCATTTTTCGGTGCTTTCCGTTGTGCGGGTTAATACCGGCCAAAGTCCATCAATATGTTCACGCAGCGACTGTCCCTTCGGCGGGACATGCTTCTCGCCTTCTTTTGGCAGGGTGAAATTAACTTTCACGAAGTGACGCAAATCAAACCCGCTCTGGTTCTGTTGCATCCGATAGTCAGCGAGGATCATTAGCGGGTCGCTGTTGGGCACGGCGTCGGCAAAAGTTTTTTGATCAGGAAAAAGTTTGGCGTTTTGAACATCGTCAAACAACGGTCCCAACAAAATATCAGGTGATTGTGGTGTGACGGCGATTTCTTCCGCCTGTGCCGATAGCGTGGCAAAACACAATAAAACGGTGGTGGGAATTAACGCCATTCTTTGCAGGTGACGAGGGACACGTGGTTTCATCAATCATTCTCCTTTGGCGATACCGAACAAAACGGTAATCAAGTATCAGAAAACCTTAGTTCAGGATCGCGGCAACTGCATGATTGAAATCTCATTCTGCGAAGTGTCAGGCATTATGGACGATGTAATTAACGGCCTAAATAGTGTTGCAATATATTCATAAAATATATGTTGTTTATTAAATGGGCAGTGACTTTTGTTGTGTGATCACAGAAGAAAAAAATCATAAGAATTTAATGAAAAAACATAATAGACCGACCAAAAACTTCCGTGAAGAATTGTGCCAGTGAAAGGTATTCCGTGAAGTAAATTTATAGATAAGGATAAAACATGTCTAATGTGGAAAAATTGCCAATAAAAGAAAAAATAGGCTATAGCCTGGGCGATGCCGCCAGCCATATCGTCTTTGATTCTTCTGTTGCCATCCTCGCTTATTTCTATACCGATATTTATGGTCTGCCGCCAGCCGTAATGGGAACCATGTTTTTACTGGTGCGTCTACTGGATGCAATTACCGATCCGATTATGGGGGCAATCGCCGATGCAACCTCATCTCGTTGGGGGCGTTTCCGTCCGTGGCTGTTGGCCATCTGTGTACCATTTGCGGTCAGTTGCGTGCTGGTTTACTCCATTCCTGATTTCTCTGATAGCGGTAAGGTTGTCTACGCGGTTGCTGCATATATATTTATGACATTAATGTATACGGCCATTAATATTCCTTACTGCTCATTGGGCGCGGCGTTGACATCCGATCCACGTGAAAACCTGTCATTGCAATCCTGGCGTTTTGCCATCACACCTATTGGCGGTGCGTTAGGTACAGCATTTATCCTGCCGGTCGCTGACTTCCTCTCGCCAGGCGATCGGGCTACTGGTATCCAGATTGCGATGGCGGTGTTTGGCGTTATTGGCTGCATTATGTTTTTAATCTGTTTCCTGACCACCAAAGAGCGGGTACAACCTATTCAGGAAGAAAATCTGAATATTGCGCGCGATTTGAAGATTCTTTTTAAGAATGATCAGTGGCGCATCCTCTCTGTTTATAATTTTATGATGCTGGTGGCGGTGGTTATCCGTGGCGGTGCTGTTGTTTATTATGTTAATACCGTTTTAAATAAAGGTTCAGATATTCTTACCTGGTTTATGCTCGGCGGAATGTTTGCTTCTATGTTAGGTTCTGTACTGGCGAAACCATTTGGTACTCGCTTTTGTAAAATTAAACTTTCATTCTGGGTTAATATTATTAATGCGGCGTTGGGCGTGCTCTGTTATTTCCTGCCGGTGGAATACTGGGTTATTCCATTACTGGCTCATCTGGCAATTCAGATTATTCAGGGCGGAAATGGCGCACTCCAGTGGTCGATGATTACCGATGCGAATAACTATGGTGAATGGAAAACGCGTCGTCGTATTACGGGGATGAACGTTGCTGCGAATATTTTTGTCATCAAACTGGGCGTTGCAGTAGGTGGGGCGGTGATTGGTTGGGTACTGGCTTATTATGGCTATGCAACCAGTAGCACAACTCAATCCGCTAATTCAGTACAGGGCGTAGTGTTACTGTTTACCCTCCTGCCGGCATTCTTCTACTTCCTGACTGCAATTTCTATTAAGTTTTATCTGTTGAATGAAGCGAAAATGAACAAAGTAGTACAGGATTTACAACATGGCCAGTACGCTGGCTAATAGCGTAAGGCTTTCCCGGATGGCATCGTAACGACGCCATCCGGACACTGGTTTAGCCATCATGGCTAAAACGTTGTGTTTTAACGTCCAGAGTTAACGTCTCTTCAGGTTGTACCGCGTACAGTTTTTCACCCTGTAAGCAAACCCAGCCAATACCCAGTTCACGGGCAATTAAGGCGCTATGGGATACCGGACTTCCGGCACTAAGGCAGATGCCTTTAACGACCGTCGGATCCAGTTGCAGCACGGTGGAGGGGTAAATGTTCTCTGCCAGCAAAATGGTTGGTGCGCTAAATTGCGGTAGTTCTTCTTTTGTCTGTGTCAGATGGAGCAGGGTGCGATGCAGAAGATCATCCACATCGATATAGCGCGCCTGCAGATATTCATCATCAATCTGCTGATATTGCTGGCTAAGTTCTTTAAGAACCTGCTGCCAGGCATACTCTGCGGTGCAATGTTCATGCAGAAGAAGTTCGCTTGCTGCTGCCAGCAGTTCAGGATCGTCTAACAGAGTATGGTGACCGGAAAAGATCGCGGCGATATCGTTAAGCCCGCTTGCTTCTGCCTTTGCCGTTAACGTCATCAGGTCTAACAACGTAAAATCAATTGCCTGGCGTAATCGTTCCTGTTCTTGTTCCACCGTAAGGACTGATTTCGCCTGTACGGCGCATAAAACGGGTTGATAATAAAAGGCTTTCCCCGTAACAGGATTAACCTGGTGCAGCGTTGGCGGCGTAATATCTTCTGTTTCACCAAAGTTATCTTCAGCCAACTGGCGGAAAGCGGCCAGCGCCTCTTCAGCTTCTGGCCCTTTCACAATCAGGCGCAGAGTATCGTTATAGCGGACTTGTAATAGCGCAATCTGGTTAATACTTTCCGGCGTGACGCATTTGCCGTTTTTCTCCAGTAACATGTCTGCATTAAATACCGATAAGGTATAGACCAGTCGAGAGGCCGGGCGCACGTGGAGGCCGTTACGGTTTTTAATCACCACAGCCAGGGAACGGGCTTCTTCATCGTGCGGCGGGCATGTGTCAGATATCTCACTGGCGGATGACGGTAAACCCAGTTGTTCGCGTTTGGCTTCCAGCGCAGACATAGCATCATAAATAACTTTGTCGATATCGGCACCTGATGCCGCGCTAACTGTTGCCGCCAGAGTTCCTTCGACCAATGGCGCTGCGCACAAACGTACTTTTGCGGCGATCTCTGGCGCCAGCAATTCCAGAGCGGTTTCTGCACTCAATAACGCGCTCCCCATGTCCATCATAACCAGCACATGGTCGGCATCAGCAACGGATTCGATGGCTTCCATCACTTTGACGGCATCAGTACCAATGGGATTTTGCGGGTCATCAATCCCAGCGGCAATGGCGATTTTACAACTATCGCTCATTAACATCTGACGGGCTAATTCACCGACACCTTCACCCAGCCGGGCGCTATGTGAAACTATGACCAGGTTTACCATCACCAATTCCTTACTCTTTCGCGGCTAACGCCAGCATTTGCATCATAAACATCACGGAGGTCGCGCCAGGATCCTGGTGACCAATACTGCGTTCGCCGAGATAACTGGCACGGCCTTTGCGAGCTTGCATCGTAATCGTGCTTTGTGCAGCGGATTCAGCGACACTGCTGGCTGCGTCGAGCGCAGCCGGAACAGAGAGATTTTGCTCGCTGGACTGGCGTAACGACTCAACCACTGGTTCCCAGACATCGCACATGGTTTTATCGCCAGGTTCGGCTTTCCCCCGACTGATTACGCCGTCCACACCATCGCGAAACATCTGATAAAGCTCTTCCTGCGTCAGGCTCTGGCGCGCCTGAGTCGCCTGCGCGGCGCGAATAAAGAATGTACCGAATAGCGGACCACTGGCTCCACCGACGCTGGAAAGCAGTGTCATACCGGTATTTTTGAGGATGAAACCAATATCCTTGTCCTCAATGGCGGG
>NZ_AEJZ01000113.1:0-7846 GCF_000208525.1 Escherichia sp. TW14182 | reverse complement strand
GGCGGTGGTATCGATATCCATGTACCAGACCGACATGTTAACCAACCAGTCACGGTTAATCAGATAATCCACCCCAACCTGCCCGGCAGCGCCCCAGGAATCTTTCAGACTGAGATCGGAAAGCCCGGCCTCTTTGCCATGATCGTTAAATCCATTATCAAAGAACGTGGTGTAGTTAATACCGGCACCAACGTAAGGACGGAATTTGCTGCTGGCATCACCAAAATACCACTGCGCCATCAGTGTTGGCGGCAGATGATGGACTGTTGCAATATCACCGGTCGCGCGAGTACCGATTTTATGGCGGAAAGGCGTCGCTGCCAGTAATTCAACACCGATATTGTCAGTCGCCATGTACGTAAACGTCAGGCCCAACTGAGTGTTATTAGTCACGCTAAATCCCCCCAGACTTCCTAACGTACCACCAGCGCCTTCTGTCGGACGCACAGTCGCAGAACCTGCACGCATAAAAAACTCGCCTGCTTCATGCGCAAAGGCTGTGCCAGAGAGAAGTGTTGTTACTGCCAAAGCCGCCACTGTTAATTTTTTCATATCCGCTCCGTCGTTATGGTTATAAAAACGTGACAAATATACCTACATTGGGGTAACAAATGATCCTACACAGATCACACTACATCCTCTAAATCACCCTTTATTGATCTGGATTAATTTAGAAGTTGCATCACAAATCCTGGTTAATGTGATTTAAATCAATTTTCGAATATTTGCGCTGCGCAAATATTAACGCGCTCGCCACTTGCTCCCGTCTGCACACATAAATGCCAACAATTACCTCCGCTTTACAAAGATATGCTTTTCCATACATGACCTGATGCTGCCACTGAGAGGCTAACCAGGGTACAATTGCCCGCTAATTAACACCTGCATAAAACTCAAGGAGAGTGCATGTCTATCACGGCGCAGTCCGTATACCGTGACACCGGAAATTTCTTCCGTAATCAATTTATGACCATTCTGTTGGTATCGTTGCTTTGTGCATTTATCACAGTGGTGTTAGGACATGTTTTCTCACCCAGTGACGCTCAACTTGCGCAGCTCAATGACGGTGTACCCGTTAGTGGCGGCGGTGGGTTGTTCGACCTGGTACAAAATATGTCCCCGGAACAACAGCAGATTTTGCTGCGTGCGTCCGCTGCTTCTACCTTTTCAGGATTAATCGGTAACGCCATTCTTGCGGGCGGCGTATTATTAATGATCCAGCTAGTGTCCGCCGGTCAGCGGGTCAGCGCATTACGGGCAATTGGCGCGAGCGCTCCGGTATTACCGAAGCTATTCTTGCTAATCCTCCTGACAACATTGATTGTGCAAATAGGCATCATGCTGGTGGTCGTTCCTGGTATCATCATGGCCATCCTGCTGGCGTTGGCTCCCGTGATGCTGGTCCAGGATAAAATGGGCGTTTTCGCCTCCATGCGCAGCAGTATGCGGCTGACATGGGCGAATATGCGTCTGGTGGCACCTGCGGTATTGAGCTGGTTGCTGGCAAAAACACTGTTGTTGCTGTTTGCCTCTTCGTTTGCCGCATTAACCCCAGAAATTGGCGCTGTACTGGCGAACACCTTGAGCAACCTGATTTCAGCCGTATTGCTCATCTATTTGTTCCGCCTGTACATGTTGATTCGCCAATAACCCTAAGCATTTGATTACGGAATCGTAAAATGAAGCAGTTTCTTGATTTTCTACCGCTGGTTGTCTTCTTCGCGTTCTATAAGATTTATGACATCTATGCGGCAACTGCGGCGCTGATCGTCGCCACAGCGATTGTGCTTATTTATAGCTGGGTTCGCTTTCGTAAGGTTGAGAAGATGGCTCTGATCACCTTTGTTCTGGTGGTTGTCTTCGGTGGTCTGACGCTATTCTTCCACAATGATGAGTTTATTAAATGGAAGGTCACCGTAATTTACGCACTGTTTGCCGGTGCTCTGTTGGTTAGCCAATGGGTAATGAAAAAGCCGCTGATTCAACGTATGTTGGGTAAAGAGCTTACCCTGCCGCAGCCAGTATGGTCGAAGTTGAATCTGGCCTGGGCAGTCTTTTTTATCCTTTGCGGGCTGGCAAACATCTATATCGCTTTCTGGCTACCACAAAATATTTGGGTCAACTTCAAAGTGTTCGGTCTGACCGCCCTCACCTTAATCTTCACGCTGTTAAGCGGTATCTATATCTACCGCCACATGCCACAGGAAGATAAATCATAACCAGACTGCCAGTCCTTCGGGGCTGGCGCTGTATCTCCTCTGTTCTCCTCAGGAAAATCATAGTAGCATCGCGCCTGTGATTTTCCTTTTTAGTCGGTTTTACCATGTCAACAACACATAACGTCCCCCAGGGCGATCTGGTTTTACGAACTTTAGCCATGCCTGCCGATACCAATGCCAATGGTGACATCTTTGGTGGTTGGTTAATGTCGCAGATGGATATTGGTGGTGCCATTCTGGCAAAAGAAATTGCACACGGTCGCGTAGTAACCGTGCGGGTTGAAGGAATGACTTTCTTGCGGCCGGTTGCGGTCGGCGATGTAGTGTGCTGCTATGCACGCTGTGTCCAAAAAGGGACAACATCTGTCAGTATTAATATTGAAGTGTGGGTGAAAAAGGTGGCGTCTGAACCACTTGGGCAACGCTATAAAGCGACGGAAGCATTATTTAAGTATGTCGCTGTAGATCCTGAAGGAAAGCCTCGCGCCTTACCCGTTGAGTAATAGTCAAAAGCCTCCGGTCGGAGGCTTTTGACTTTTTACTTACTGAATTTCGGTGGTGCCGTTAATTTTAAACAGAATATTTACCACAATTCCACTTCCTGGCTTACCCGGCTCGTAACGCCATCTGCGCATCGCGTTTTTCACTTCGCGCTCAAACATGTTTGCGGGTTTGGCGGAAAGAATTTGTACGTTATCCACGCGACCATCCGGTGTAACGTCAAATTTAACTTTAACCTGCCCTTCAATGCGCAATGCCTGCGCACGCGCTGGATACTGCGGCTGATTGCGGCTTAATGCGCGTGGTCCTGAAGCCACACTGGTGACCGGTTTGCTGGTTGCAGCCGTTGCCGTGCTGGTGGTCGGGCGCGCTGGTGCCGTATTTTCAAACGGTGATGCCGGACGCGACTCCGCTGGTTTAACATCGCGCTTTGGCTGTTCCTGCACCTTTTTCACTGGCTTCGGTTTTGGCTTAGGTTTTGGCTTCGGCTTTTCAATGACCACCGGCGCTTCTTTTGGCGGTTCAGGTATCGGCTCAGGTTCCGGCTCTGGCTCTACCACCGGCTCCGGCGGCGGCTGAACGGCTTGTGGCGGTTCGAGATCCGCTGGCGCAACCATGGTGACAGAAATCGGCTGCGCGGGCGCAGGTAGTTCAATAACCTGATGTACCGAGGTATAGAGTAGACCCGCCACGACAGCACCGTGAATGCAGACTGAAAGTAACGTCGGCCAGGGGAAGCGGCGAGGTAAATCAAGGGTCATTGAAGTCATAATCATTTCAGTAGAAAAACCAGGCCTCAATTTTAAATGCAAATAGCAATCATATTCAATAACACAAAACGATCAGGATCAGTGAAAACGCAATTTTTGGCGTAATTGACCTGACTTTATCCAGACTCTTAACAAAGACATCATCTTTCCGTTGCAGATCTTCGCCCTTTCAAATAACGTACTTTACAACTTTTCCGAACAAGGAGTTGTGCCCGTGTTGTATGTAATTTACGCTCAAGACAAAGCCGATAGTCTCGAAAAACGTCTTTCCGTTCGTCCGGCACATTTAGCGCGTTTGCAGTTACTGCATGATGAAGGTCGTTTGCTGACTGCGGGACCAATGCCAGCAGTTGATAGCAATGATCCTGGTGCCGCAGGTTTTACCGGTTCGACGGTGATTGCTGAATTTGAATCTCTGGAAGCAGCACAAGCATGGGCTGATGCCGATCCTTACGTGGCGGCTGGAGTGTATGAACACGTTTCAGTAAAGCCCTTTAAGAAAGTGTTCTGAATAGAGGCTCAACATCTTAGAACACGGTTTTAGCAACCGTGTTCTTGTTTGGCCTTTCCTTGTAGGTATGCCATCGCAGCCGCTATAACAAACAGATAATAACTTTATCTGTATTTCTTTATACGATGTCAGCATATTCAGGAAAAATGCCCCTCCCTGACAAGGTATTGCTCAATCAAATCCTTTGATTACTGCGGATAAAGTCATCTACTATTGTTTAACATATTCACGCGTCGCATGTATGCTCACATTATGTACGCGTAGAGATAATTAAACAAAATTGTGGTTACAGAGGTATCAGTGAGTCACTGGGCTACATTCAAGCAAACAGCAGTAAATTTATGGGTGACCCTGCGGCACGATATTATCGCGCTAGCCGTCTTTTTAAATGGATTGCTTATTTTTAAAACAATCTATGGTATGTCGGTCAATCTGCTCGATATTTTCCATATCCAGGCATTTTCGGAACTTGATCTCTCCTTGCTGGCCAATGCGCCGCTGTTTATGCTCGGCGTCTTTCTTGTTCTGAATTCGATCGGCTTGTTATTTCGAGCAAAACTGGCATGGGCAATCAGTATTATTTTGTTGCTGATTACGCTGATCTACACCTTGCATTTTTATCCCTGGCTGAAATTTAGTATTGGTTTTTGCATCTTTACGCTGGTGATTCTGCTGGTGCTGCGCAAAGACTTCTCACACAGTAGTGCCGCCGCCGGGACAATTTTTGCTTTTATTAGTTTTACGACGTTACTGTTTTACTCCACCTACGGCGCGCTGTATTTAAGTGAGGGTTTCAATCCGCGAATAGAGAGCCTGATGACTGCTTTCTATTTTTCAATAGAAACTATGTCAACCGTGGGCTATGGCGATATCGTTCCCGTGTCTGAATCGGCACGCCTGTTTACTATTTCAGTCATTATTTCCGGCATTACCGTTTTCGCCACCTCCATGACCTCTATTTTTGGTCCTCTTATCCGAGGAGGATTCAATAAACTAGTGAAAGGAAACAAGCATACGATGAATCGTAAAGATCACTTTATTGTTTGCGGTCACTCCATTCTGGCAATCAACACGATTCTGCAACTGAATCAACGCGGACAAAACGTGACTGTTATCAGCAATTTGCCAGAAGATGACATCAAACAACTTGAGCAACGATTAGGCGACAATGCTGATGTTATTCCCGGTGACAGCAATGACAGTTCGGTATTAAAAAAAGCGGGAATCGATCACTGTCGGGCTATTCTGGCGCTCAGTGATAACGATGCAGATAACGCTTTTGTCGTCCTGTCAGCCAAAGATATGAGCAAAGATGTCAAAACGGTGCTGGCCGTCAGCGATAGCAAAAACCTGAATAAAATTAAAATGGTACATCCGGACATCATTCTTTCGCCGCAGCTTTTTGGCAGCGAAATTCTGGCGCGGGTTTTAAATGGTGAAGAGATTAATAATGATATGCTCGTCTCAATGTTGCTGAACTCCGGGCATGGTATTTTCAGCGATGACGATGAAACGAAAACTGACAGTAATGAATCGGCGCAAAAATAGATTTAAAAGGCTGAAGGTAAACTTGCTGGGCACCGCAATGGTGCCCGGAACATTCAGATATTGTAGATCGCAAACAATAACGAGTTACGCTGTTTGTTTAGAATGCACTTCCTGATGCTGTGGATACGCATATTTCGGCGAGACTGCCCCTCAAGCCAACGCGATTTACGCCGGCTAGCCTGACGCTGCATACGCCAGCGTCCCACTTCCGTTCTACTCCGCTTCATGTTAACTACTCTATGCAATAACAGAATGGTCATTATACCCTCGCCCCCGACGCTGACTAGTGCTTTTCCCGCGTTTTTATTTGCCAGATGAATCCATATGCGTAAACTCATAACAATGCGCTTTCAAAAGGATTTCTAATCTATGACAACCGTTTATACGTTGGTGAGTTGGTTGGCCATTCTGGGATACTGGTTGCTCATTGCAGGCGTAACATTACGCATTCTAATGAAACGACGTGCAGTTCCCTCCGCCATGGCCTGGCTGTTAATCATTTATATTCTGCCTCTGGTCGGAATTATTGCCTATCTTGCAGTCGGCGAACTCCACTTAGGTAAACGCCGTGCCGAACGCGCCAGAGCGATGTGGCCTTCTACCGCTAAATGGCTTAACGATCTTAAAGCCTGTAAACATATCTTCGCAGAAGAAAACAGCAGTGTCGCCGGCCCGTTATTCAAGCTTTGCGAGCGTCGTCAGGGGATCGCCGGGGTCAAAGGAAATCAGCTACAACTGATGACCGAGTCTGATGATGTGATGCAGGCGTTAATCCGCGACATCCAGCTCGCCCGGCATAATATTGAGATGGTGTTTTATATCTGGCAACCCGGCGGTATGGCGGATCAGGTGGCTGAGTCACTGATGGCTGCAGCCCGACGCGGTATTCATTGCCGACTGATGCTCGATTCCGCCGGTAGCGTCGCGTTCTTCCGCAGTCCGTGGCCAGAACTGATGCGTAATGCCGGTATCGAAGTGGTCGAGTCCCTAAAAGTTAATCTGATGCGCGTATTTTTACGCCGTATGGATCTGCGCCAGCACCGCAAGATGATCATGATCGATAACTACATTGCCTATACCGGCAGTATGAATATGGTCGATCCGCGCTTCTTCAAACAGGATGCGGGCGTAGGACAATGGATTGACCTGATGGCGCGTATGGAAGGCCCCATCGCCACCGCGATGGGGATTATTTATTCCTGCGACTGGGAGATTGAAACCGGGAAACGTATTCTGCCGCCGCCACCAGATGTCAATATTATGCCATTTGAGCAGGCCAGCGGTCATACGATCCATACCATTGCTTCTGGCCCCGGCTTCCCGGAAGACCTGATTCACCAGGCATTACTGACTGCGGCTTATTCGGCGCGTGAATATTTGATCATGACGACGCCCTACTTCGTGCCCAGCGATGATTTGCTTCACGCTATTTGCACGGCAGCGCAACGTGGTGTTGATGTCAGTATTATCCTGCCACGTAAAAATGACTCAATGCTGGTTGGCTGGGCCAGCCGCGCGTTCTTTACTGAGCTGCTGGCCGCTGGGGTTAAAATTTATCAGTTTGAAGGCGGATTGCTGCATACCAAGAGCGTGCTGGTCGATGGCGAGTTAAGTCTGGTGGGCACCGTTAACCTCGATATGCGTAGTCTTTGGCTGAACTTTGAAATCACGCTGGCGATCGACGATAAAGGTTTTGGTGCTGACCTGGCCGCCGTTCAGGACGATTATATTTCGCGCTCACGTTTACTTGATGCGCGGTTGTGGGCGAAACGACCACTCTGGCAACGCGTTGCCGAGCGACTGTTTTACTTCTTCAGCCCGTTGCTGTAAAACGTGGCCAACAGATGTTAAACGGGTAGTGACTATGGATATGGATTTAAACAATCGCCTGACCGAAGATGAAACACTTGAACAGGCCTATGATATTTTTCTCGAACTGGCCGCAGATAATCTCGATCCGGCTGATGTTCTGCTGTTCAATCTTCAGTTTGAAGAGCGCGGCGGTGCGGAGTTATTCGACCCGGCAGAAGACTGGCAAGAGCATGTTGATTTCGATTTAAACCCGGACTTTTTTGCCGAAGTGGTGATTGGCCTGGCGGACAGTGAAGATGGCGAAATTAACGATATTTTCGCCCGCATTCTGTTATGTCGCGAAAAAGATCACAAACTTTGCCATATTATCTGGCGAGAATAAATAATCGCTTTTGGCGTGATAAAGGGCTGACAGTTGTCAGCCCTTTTTGTTTTAAAGCGGATCGACTTTCAGGGTATCGTTCCGGCGAACTCATATTGACGCA
>NZ_AEJZ01000114.1:0-1844 GCF_000208525.1 Escherichia sp. TW14182 | reverse complement strand
TTACGCTACGTACTTCTCGGGGCGCTTACCCTGCTGGCGCATTTGCTTTATCATGTAAAAGTCCTCTCTGCTCAGCATGTTGATGTCCTTTTTGTTGTGAGAACCTTAAGGAAACAACATGTTGGGTGGAGCGGACAATCCAAATGGTGAATTACCGTCTTATATCACTGGCGCTAACACCTGCCTGTTGTTGTCCCCGTAACCAGCGGAGGCAATTTTGCCCGCACTGCCGGCTTTGCGGTGTCGTTGGATGGTGCCGGCATACGTACCAGCGGTGTTGTGCGTTGCGATCAACCCCGGACAATCGATATGAAAGCCCGAGGCGGCAAACGACTCGAACGGGTTCCGGAGACTATCATGAACGAAGTTCTTGGCCGCCTGTCCACTATTCTGACTTGAGCGAGGGAGCGCGACTGAAGGCGGTGTAATCGGGCCAGAAGGTTTGAATGTACGACTGACCGAACAGGAAACACCAGTACGGCTGACTTACGTCGTTAATGGGAAAGAATTTGGTAAATTTGTCAAAATCGTTAATTTTACATTAAGTATTGGATGATCATGATTGTGTACCAGAAGAGGCAGAGGCGATATGATTAAACAATCTCTATTCTTGTTAGTTGCTGACATATTATTGCTGCCGAGCATATGCGTAGCAGCAAATATATATACAATGGAGTGTTCTACTCTGCCAGTATCATATCAGGTTGCTGATGGTGCTTATACCCCACGTAACAGCGTGATGCCTTCGACAGGTTACACACCAAAGCTGGTAATACCTTTGCCTGAAGGGAGTGATAACCTCGATTATATATATGGGTACACATATTACACCAAATGGTCCGGATGGCAATTGACACCATCGCCCCCACCTTACGCTGACAACGTAATATCCGAGTTATTAAAGACGATGAGCAACCCGTTTAGGTGTAGTTATATGCAGCTTGGGGAATGGCGCGATTGTGCTTCAATTGCACCAACGCTAACGTTTGGCGAAATAAGTAATTACCGAAATTCCAGTTTGTCTTTTAAGGGTACCAAGGGGGATGCATTAATTGCAAATCGGATCGACCCAATAATGGATGGGCATATCAAGCTACGAAAGGAATATCGCGGCTCATTAATTCCGGATGACAAGCCATACAACTTTACGATGACTGGCTGGTTCTGGCATAAGGATGTATATGAATATCATAACAATTATGTTCACAGTCAGTTAACTGTAAAATATCAACTACAATGCACTTTGAACAGAGAGTTTAATACTGAACTGATATTAACCCCTTCAGAGCTGACATGTCCGAACTATGTGCTTGGGACCGGAGTGAAAGAATGTGGGGCGGCAACACTAACAGTACGAAATCCAGGAAAGGGGCATAACATAACCGTAAACCTGGAAGGAGAAACTGGTGATAGCATATTGTTAATAAATACGGGAAAAGGTAGTGATATAACTGTTACCGGAACTCCGCAGACAATAATGCCATCATCATCAGGTTCGCATATACTGAAATTTAAAGTAGATACGAATAAAGCGCAACAGCAGAAACATCCGGCAAACAAAAGATATGCAATAAAATTCACATCAACCTGGCTGTAAGTTTCACTCGCCAGAGTGCGGAGTTGTTCATCGATAGGAATTTAAAGAGCTTGTTTAAGATTCTGTGTAAGCGTAAATCGGTCGCCGTATTGCCGTGGCATAAATCAGGTGCGGTATGCCACAGTGATTCGGTTGCCGGTGTGTCCACCAACTGGTGACTTGTTCGAGAAGCGGTAGTCCTAATGCCTTCTTGATACCCGGAAAGGTGGTAAATCCAGCTCCGGCTGGCTGTGGGCTTACGTCAGCG
>NZ_AEJZ01000115.1:0-15122 GCF_000208525.1 Escherichia sp. TW14182 | reverse complement strand
ATAAGATGCGTCAGCATCGCATCCGGCAATGCGCGCGGGGTGACAAATGTGCCATTCGTGTCAGATGCGGCGTGAACGCCTTATCTGACCTACGTTCGGTACTACCGGACCTTACTTAATCCCATCCGCGCTCATACGATCGCGAATATGCTGGGCGCGTTCGGCGGATGCCGGATGGTCGTCAAACATTGAGCTTTGGCGACCTTCTTCCAGTTTCGCCAGTTTTTCAAAGCTGGTGGCGAGACCTGCCGGGCTGATGCCGCGTTGGCGCAACAAATCGTAGGAATAATCATCCGCTTCCGCTTCCTGGCGTTGAGAGAATTGCGAATTGACTAGCTTTTCGCCCAGGTCACCAAGTTGTGATTGCGATAAACTGCCGACAATCCCGCCCGCAGAGGCCGCTGCGACACGCACGGCGTTTGTACCAAGTGCCACCTGCATCCCTTTCTTCACATGGCCTAACGCCACGTGCCCCATTTCGTGACCGATCACCGCTTCAACTTCGTTATCCGTCATCATATCCATCAGCCCGCTATAGACGCGGATACAGCCGTTGGCCATTGCAAAGGCGTTTACATCTTTCGCCATATACACTTTGTAATTCACCGGCTGACCGTTGATATTGTTGCCTAGCGCGTTGGCTATGGTGGTCAGACGCTTAGCATATTCACTATTGGCTGGCGCAATCGTCGCCTTGCTATCCATCTCCTGACATGCCTGATCGCTAAGGGCTTTCACCTGGGCGTCACTCAAACTGTAAGCCTGAAAAGCTTCCGCTCCTGATGAGAGCAGTCCACTGGAGTCCATATTCTGGCAACCGGTCAGTACCGTTGCCACGCTCATTGCTACCAATAAGGCGCGAATTTTCATGTTTTCTCTTCCGCACAAGGTCAGGATTATTCTAAAAATGCGCCGTTTGCAGGTGAATCGACGCTCAGTCTCAGTATAAGGAAAAGCGCAGCGGACGGGCGAGCAGATTGCGCAACATGCGAGCATGATCCAGAGATTTCTGAAGCGGCAAAAGGATGTTCCATGTACATGACGCGCGGCTTGCGGTAAATTGTTGGCAAATTTTCCGGCGTAGCCCAAAACGCGCTGTCGTCAAGTCGTTAAGGGCGTGCCCTTCATCATCCGATCTGGAGTCAAAATGTCCTCACGTAAAGAGCTTGCCAATGCTATTCGTGCGCTGAGCATGGACGCAGTACAGAAAGCCAAATCCGGTCACCCGGGCGCCCCGATGGGTATGGCTGACATTGCCGAAGTCCTGTGGCGTGATTTCCTGAAACACAACCCGCAGAATCCGTCCTGGGCTGACCGTGACCGCTTTGTGCTGTCCAACGGCCACGGCTCCATGCTGATTTACAGCCTGCTGCACCTCACCGGTTACGATCTGCCGATGGAAGAACTGAAAAACTTCCGTCAGCTGCACTCCAAAACTCCGGGCCACCCGGAAGTGGGCTACACCGCAGGTGTAGAAACCACCACTGGTCCGCTGGGGCAGGGTATTGCGAACGCAGTCGGTATGGCGATTGCAGAAAAAACGCTGGCGGCGCAGTTTAACCGTCCGGGTCACGACATTGTCGACCACTACACCTACGCCTTCATGGGCGATGGCTGCATGATGGAAGGCATTTCCCACGAAGTTTGCTCTCTGGCGGGCACGCTGAAGCTGGGCAAACTGATTGCGTTCTACGATGACAACGGGATTTCTATCGATGGTCACGTTGAAGGTTGGTTCACCGACGATACCGCAATGCGTTTCGAAGCCTACGGCTGGCACGTTATTCGTGATATCGACGGTCATGACGCGGCATCTATCAAACGCGCAGTAGAAGAAGCGCGTGCAGTGACTGACAAACCGTCCCTGCTGATGTGTAAAACCATCATCGGTTTCGGTTCGCCGAACAAAGCCGGTACGCACGACTCCCACGGTGCGCCGCTGGGTGACGCTGAAATTGCCCTGACCCGCGAGCAACTGGGCTGGAAATATGCACCGTTCGAAATCCCGTCTGAAATCTATGCTCAGTGGGATGCGAAAGAAGCAGGCCAGGCGAAAGAATCCGCATGGAACGAGAAATTCGCTGCTTATGCGAAAGCTTATCCGCAGGAAGCCGCTGAATTTACCCGTCGTATGAAAGGCGAAATGCCGTCTGACTTCGACGCGAAAGCGAAAGAGTTTATCGCGAAGTTGCAGGCTAATCCGGCGAAAATCGCCAGCCGTAAAGCGTCTCAGAATGCCATCGAAGCGTTCGGTCCGCTGTTGCCGGAATTCCTCGGCGGCTCCGCTGACCTGGCTCCGTCTAACCTGACCCTGTGGTCTGGTTCTAAAGCAATCAACGAAGATGCTGCCGGTAACTACATCCACTACGGTGTTCGCGAGTTCGGTATGACCGCGATTGCTAACGGTATCTCCCTGCATGGTGGTTTCCTGCCGTACACCTCCACCTTCCTGATGTTCGTAGAATACGCACGTAATGCGGTACGTATGGCTGCGCTGATGAAACAGCGTCAGGTGATGGTTTACACCCACGACTCCATCGGTCTGGGCGAAGATGGCCCAACTCACCAGCCGGTTGAGCAGGTTGCTTCTCTGCGCGTGACCCCGAACATGTCTACATGGCGTCCGTGTGACCAGGTTGAATCCGCTGTAGCGTGGAAATACGGCGTTGAGCGTCAGGACGGCCCGACCGCGCTGATCCTCTCCCGTCAGAACCTGGCGCAGCAGGAACGTACTGAAGAGCAGCTGGCAAACATCGCGCGCGGTGGTTATGTGCTGAAAGACTGTGCCGGTCAGCCGGAACTGATCTTTATTGCTACTGGTTCTGAAGTTGAGCTGGCTGTTGCCGCTTACGAAAAACTGACTGCCGAAGGCGTGAAAGCGCGCGTGGTTTCCATGCCGTCTACCGACGCATTCGACAAGCAGGACGCTGCTTACCGTGAATTCGTACTGCCGAAAGCGGTTACTGCACGCGTTGCAGTAGAAGCGGGTATTGCTGACTACTGGTACAAGTATGTTGGTCTGAACGGTGCTATCGTCGGCATGACCACCTTCGGTGAATCTGCACCGGCAGAGCAACTGTTTGAAGAGTTCGGCTTCACCGTTGAAAACGTGGTAGCGAAAGCAAAAGAACTGCTGTAATCGGTAAGATGCTTTGTGAGAAGGGTCGCGAAAGCAGCCCTTCATATTGTTGGCAAAGTGCGTGTTGTTCCTACCGGATGCGGCGTGAACGCCTTATTCGGCCTACAAAATCATGCAAATTCAATAAATTGCAGGGACTGTGTAGGCCTGATAAGCGTAGCGCATCAGGCAGTTTAGCCTTTGCCATCAGTCTCAAGAGCCGCAAACGCGGCTCTTTTTACTTGGTCGAGATAAACGGAACGGTACTGCCGGGGTTCATGGTATCGGGTAATTTGCCATCCCAACGCTCAGCAGTGGTAAGGGCACAAGACCGGGATTGTCCCGCAGAGCTTCACCCCGCAGGCGAATAGTTTCGGCTTCAGCCGCACCTCTTACGCAATAGTCTCCGCTTTAGCTGCTGTCTGCTTCTGCCTGAGCCTGCGTTACGGCAATTTGCGCCAGGATCTTCTCTGTTTCCAGATTTTGTTTACGTATGGCAATGGCGACTTCCGCTTTCATTCGATCTTCAATCGACTTCTCATAAGCGTCAGAAATTGAGCAAAGCAAGGAATATGCCCCCCTGATGTGAGGATAACAGTCAACCTCGAACAATTAAGAATCTATAAAGAAGGGGCTGTAAGATTTAATTTTATCCGTTTTCGTACTTTCAAGCTATAAATGATGAGCATGATCACAAACACAGCAATCATAAATTTGTCTTATTTGCAATCCAACTCACAAACAGAAAGTTGACTTTATAATTGTTAATCGCAACTTATTTTTATTTATGGTTTGTTTATTTCTCCTCTTCTGGTGGTTCGCCTTTTTAGCCCAATTGCTTTCAATTTTTTGCGCGCGTATTTTATTTTCACCGACAGTCGGTACTCTAAAAATAGGGATAATTTATGCGGCTTATTGATTATTTTCCAGAATCATCAATCTCAGTGATACATGCAGCTAAAGACTGGCAGGAGGCTATTGATTTTTCGATGGCATCATTATTAACAAAAAATTATATCAACGAGAATTACATTCAGGCTATTAAAGATTCCACCATTAACAACGGATCTTATTATATTCTCGCAGCAGGCGTGGCAATGCCTCATGCGCGACCAGAATGTGGGGCGCTCAAAACCGGAATGTCTTTGACGTTACTTAAACAAGGTGTTTATTTCCCTGGGAATGACGAACCGATTAAATTACTCATCGGGCTTTCTGCTGCCGATGCCGATTCGCACATTGGCGCTATTCAGGCGTTAAGTGAATTACTGTGCGAAGAAGAAATACTTGAACAACTCTTAACAGCATCATCAGAAAAACAATTAGCGGACATTATCAGCCGCGAATAATAACTCTCTCCTCTACAGGATAATATTATGGAAAACAAGTCTGCTCGTGCAAAGGTTCAGGCTTTTGGGGGCTTTTTGACCGCTATGGTCATTCCCAATATCGGTGCTTTTATTGCCTGGGGTTTTATTACTGCATTATTTATTCCTACCGGCTGGCTGCCTAACGAACATTTCGCCAAAATTGTCGGTCCAATGATTACCTATTTATTACCGGTGATGATTGGTTCTACCGGTGGTCACCTGGTCGGCGGTAAACGCGGTGCGGTGATGGGGGGAATAGGGACGATTGGCGTAATTGTGGGTGCTGAAATCCCCATGTTCCTGGGTTCGATGATTATGGGACCGCTTGGCGGCCTGATGATTAAATATATCGATAAGGCACTGGAAAAACGCATCCCCGCTGGTTTTGAGATGGTTATCAATAACTTCTCATTAGGTATCGCCGGGATGGCTCTCTGCCTGCTAGGTTTTGAAGTTATCGGTCCAGCGGTGTTAATTGCCAATACTTTCGTCAAAGAGTGTATTGAGGCGCTGGTACATGCGGGATATCTGCCTCTGCTGTCTGTTATCAATGAACCCGCGAAAGTGCTTTTCCTCAATAACGCGATAGATCAGGGCGTCTATTACCCGTTGGGGATGCAACAGGCTTCGGTTAACGGCAAATCCATCTTCTTTATGGTGGCGTCGAATCCGGGGCCTGGCTTAGGACTGCTGCTGGCGTTTACCTTGTTTGGTAAAGGGATGAGTAAACGTTCTGCGCCCGGGGCGATGATTATTCACTTTCTTGGCGGCATCCACGAACTGTATTTCCCGTATGTGTTGATGAAGCCGCTGACCATTATCGCCATGATTGCGGGCGGTATGTCTGGAACCTGGATGTTTAATTTGCTGGACGGTGGTCTGGTGGCAGGCCCAAGTCCGGGGTCTATCTTTGCCTACCTGGCACTGACGCCGAAAGGTTCGTTCCTGGCGACAATCGCCGGTGTTACGCTCGGTACTCTGGTGTCCTTTGCCATCACTTCCCTGATACTGAAGATGGAAAAAACGGTGGAAACGGAGAGCGAAGATGAGTTTGCTCAGTCAGCCAATGCGGTTAAAGCGATGAAACAAGAAGGTGCATTCTCGTTATGCCGGGTTAAGCGTATTGCCTTTGTTTGCGATGCGGGGATGGGCTCCAGCGCGATGGGCGCAACCACCTTCCGTAAGCGCCTGGAAAAAGCGGGGCTGGCAATAGAAGTAAAACATTACGCGATAGAAAACGTGCCTGCGGATGCCGATATTGTGGTCACACACGCCAGTCTGGAAGGACGCGTGAAACGTGTGACGGATAAACCGCTGATATTGATTAATAACTATATTGGTGATCCAAAGCTCGACACCTTATTTAATCAATTAACCGCCGAACATAAACACTGATTACAGAGATAAAAATGAAAACCAAAGTTGCTGCTATTTATGGCAAGCGGGACGTCCGTCTGCGCGAATTTGAACTGCCCGAAATTACCGATAATGAACTGTTAGTGAGTGTAATTTCTGACAGCGTCTGTTTATCGACCTGGAAAGCGGCGTTACTCGGTAGTGAACATAAACGCGTACCCGACGATTTAGAAAATCATCCGGTCATTACCGGGCATGAATGTGCCGGGGTTATTGTCGAAGTGGGTAAAAATCTCACTGGCAAATATAAAAAAGGCCAGCGTTTTGTATTGCAACCAGCAATGGGATTACCCAGTGGATATTCAGCCGGATACAGCTACGAATATTTCGGCGGTAATGCCACCTATATGATTATTCCCGAAATCGCCATTAACCTGGGCTGTGTATTACCTTATCACGGTTCTTATTTTGCAGCGGCGTCGCTGGCGGAGCCGATGTGCTGCATTATTGGCGCTTATCATGCCAATTATCACACCACACAATATGTTTATGAGCACCGCATGGGCGTCAAACCTGGCGGCAATATTGCGCTGCTGGCGTGTGCTGGCCCGATGGGAATTGGCGCTATCGATTACGCCATTAACGGCGGCATACAACCGTCGCGGGTAGTGGTGGTCGATATCGACGAAAAACGCCTGGCACAGGTGCAGAAGTTGCTGCCGGTAGAACTGGCGGCCAGTAAAGGCATTGAGCTGGTGTATGTGAATACCAAAGGGATGAGCGATCCAGTCCAGACGCTGCGGACGCTGACAGGAGATGCCGGGTTCGATGACGTGTTTGTCTATGCAGCGGTGCCTTCGGTCGTTGAGATGGCTGATGAGTTGCTGGCAGAAGACGGCTGCCTGAACTTCTTTGCCGGCCCGACGGATAAAAACTTCAAAGTGCCGTTTAACTTCTACAACGTCCATTACAACAGCACGCACGTCGTCGGTACATCCGGCGGTTCAACGGACGATATGAAAGAGGCGATTGCCCTTAGCGCCACGGGGCAGTTGCAACCGTCGTTTATGGTGACCCATATTGGTGGGCTGGATGCGGTGCCAGAAACCGTGCTCAATCTGCCGGATATCCCCGGCGGTAAAAAACTCATTTATAACGGCGTGACCATGCCGCTCACTGCCATTGCCGATTTTGCCGAAAAAGGCAAAACCGATCCGCTGTTTAAAGAGCTGGCGCGGCTGGTTGAGGAAACGCACGGCATCTGGAATGAACAGGCCGAGAAATATCTGCTGGCGCAATTTGGCGTTGATATCGGGGAGGCCGCGCAATGATGTCCCTGGCGTGGCCATTATTTCGCGTTACGGAACAGGCAGCGTTGGCTGCCTGGCCGCAAACCGGATGTGGCGACAAAAATAAAATTGATGGCCTGGCGGTCACCGCGATGCGCCAGGCATTAAACGACGTCGCTTTTCGTGGACGAGTGGTTATCGGCGAGGGAGAAATTGACCATGCGCCGATGCTGTGGATTGGCGAAGAGGTGGGCAAAGGCGATGGGCCAGAAGTCGATATCGCGGTTGACCCGATTGAAGGCACGCGGATGGTGGCGATGGGGCAGAGCAATGCGCTGGCGGTCATGGCCTTCGCCCCACGAGACAGCTTGCTACATGCGCCCGATATGTATATGAAAAAACTGGTCGTTAACCGACTGGCTACCGGGGCAATCGATCTGTCTTTGCCCCTTACAGAAAACTTGCGCAACGTGGCGAAAGCGTTAGGCAAACCTCTGGATCGGTTACGTATGGTTACGCTTGATAAACCGCGCCTGAGTGCCGCGATTGAGGAAGCGACGCAGCTTGGCGTGAAGGTTTTTGCTCTGCCGGATGGCGATGTCGCCGCCAGTGTACTGACCTGCTGGCAGGATAATCCTTACGACGTGATGTACACCATCGGCGGCGCGCCGGAAGGCGTTATCTCTGCCTGTGCTGTTAAAGCATTAGGCGGGGATATGCAGGCGGAATTAATCGATTTTTGCCAGGCCAAAGGTGACTACACCGAAAATCGGCAAATTGCAGAGCAGGAGCGCAAGCGGTGTAAGGAAATGGGGGTTGACGTTAACCGTGTGTACTCACTCGACGAACTGGTGAGGGGGAAAGATATCCTCTTTAGCGCCACAGGCGTCACGGGCGGAGAGCTGGTGAACGGTATACAACAGACGGCGAATGGAGTGCGGACGCAGACATTACTGATCGGCGGCGCGGACCAAACGTGTAATATAATTGATTCCCTGCATTGATGGTGATCTATCGGAAGACGAATGGCGACGCTGACAGAAGATGATGTGCTTGAGCAACTGGACGCACAGGACAATTTATATTCATTTATGAAAACTGCGCATTCTATTTTGCTCCAGGGGATACGCCAGTTTCTGCCGTCGCTATTTGTCGATAACGATGAAGAGATCGTCGAATATGCAGTGAAACCGTTACTCGCCCAAAGCGGCCCGCTTGACGATATTGATGTTGCGCTGCGTTTGATTTATGCGCTGGGGAAAATGGATAAATGGCTGTACGCCGATATCACGCATTTTTCCCAGTTCTGGCATTACCTGAACGAACAGGATGCCCCCCCAGGATTTGCCGATGACATAACCTGGGATTTTATCAGCAACGTCAATAGTATAACCCGCAATGCGACGCTCTATGATGCGTTAAAGGCGATGAAGTTCGCCGATTTCGCCGTCTGGTCAGAGGTGCGTTTTAGCGGGATGGTCAAAACGGCGCTGACGCTGGCAGTAACGACCACCTTAAAGGAATTAACGCCGTGAAAATTGAATTAACGGTGAATGGGCTGAAGGTACAGGCGCAGTACCATGATGATGAGATAAAAAATGTACATAAACCGTTGCTGCGCATGTTGGCGGCCTTACAGACGGTAAATCCACAGCGGCGTGCGGTGGTATTTCTTTGCGCTCCGCCGGGGACGGGTAAATCTACCCTAACCACCTTCTGGGAATATCTCGCGCAACAAGACCCGGAACTACCCGCTATTCAGACGCTCCCGATGGATGGTTTTCACCATTACAACATCTGGCTGGATGAGCATCAGCTTCGCTCTTATAAAGGCGCACCGCAGACGTTCGACGTGGCGAAACTGGCGGAAAATCTGCGCCGGGCAGTGGAAGGGGATTGTACGTGGCCGCAGTACGATCGACAAAAGCATGATCCCATAGAAGATGCATTACACGTTACTGCACCGATCATTATCGTAGAAGGAAATTGGCTGTTATTGGATGACGAGAAATGGCGCATGCTTGCGCAATTTTGTGATTTCTCGATCTTTATCAACGCGCCCGCAGCTGCGTTACGGGAACGGCTGGTGGGGCGCAAGCTGGCGGGAGGGTTATCGCTGGCAGACGCTGAAGCCTTTTATGAACGTACCGACGGCCCAAATGTTCGCCGGGTGCTTGAACAGAGTCTGCCCGCAAATTTGACCTTAATGATGACGGCTAGCGGCGAATATCGTCTGGCAGATTGACCTCTTTCACAGTGCCGTCTTCCAGACGGATAACACGGGAAAAATGACGCCGGGTAAATGCGGCGTCATGACTGATTGCCACGACACTCGCGCCTTGTTGGCGGCATTTTTCCAGCCAGCACTCAAACACGCCCAGCCAGTTTTCGTCAAAATCCCGACTGGGTTCATCCAGCAACAACAGTGACGGGGCGAGAGCTTCCAGACTGGCGACGGCGACCATCCGTCGCTGTGCGCTATGCAGGTCTAACGGATGCGCGCTGGCAACGTCTGCTAACTGACAACATTGCAGGGCGTATTCGGTGCGTTTTGCGATGTCTGCGGGTGAGAATTTTTGTAATTTCAGACCAAAGGCGACCTCTTCGGCGACGGTGCTATGAAACAACTGGTTTTCCGCTTCCTGAAACAGTACGCCAATTTTTGCCGCGCGCTGGCGGTTCTTAAGCGTATGTAATGCCTGTTGTTGCAATATTACTGTACCGGAAGATGGGGGAAGAAGACCCGCCATGATGCGTAACAGTGTCGATTTTCCCGCGCCGTTGTCGCCGGTCAGCGCCAGCCATTCACCTTGTTTAAGTTGCAGCGAAATGTCGCAAAGACAATCTGTTGCCGCGCCAGGCCAGCGATAAGTCACCTGATTTAACGTTAACATAATGGCTGGAGTACTCCGTCATGTAACCGCCAGGAATGCTGGCAATAGTTCAGAAAAGGTGTGGGATGACGTTCAAACAGAATAACCAGCGAACCGCATTCCATCGCCCAGTGCTGCAAACGCTGCAACAGAATTTCGCTGGCTTGTGATGTCAGGCGGCTAAAGGCTTCATCAAGAATTAATAGTTTTGGTTGCATAGCGATGGCACAGGCGATAACCACGCGTTGGGTTTCTCCACCGGAGAGTGTTGCCGGATGGCGATGACGCAACGGCTGGCACTCGGTCAGGGTCAGGGCAGCGTCAATGCGCGCCATAACCTTTGCTTCATCAAGACACAGATTTTCTGGCCCAAAGGCAACCTCTTCTTCCACGCTAAAGGTACAGCCGGAAAGCTGCAAATAGGGAGATTGCTGGACGAGTTGAATGGTAGCGGCTTGTTCGCTTAGCGAGAGTTGCCCAATGGGCGTATTGAGGAGCATTCCCGTGCCAGCGATGTCACCCGGCAGGAAGTCCGGATACCAACCCGCCATCAGTTGCGCCAGCGTGCTTTTGCCGCTGCCGTTGTCTCCAAAGATGGCGACCATCCCCGGGTTGTCATAGTGAAAGTCATAACAGAATGGAGAGTGCGTTGAGTGCGTCGGGCAATAGCGAAACTGTTCTAACGTAACCATAGCCACACTCCCGGTTCTGCCAGCATCAGCAATATCATGGTGTAACGAGCCACTTTTTGTAATTTACTGTCAGGTGGTGCCCATAGCGTAGTGCGCCGGTTATGTAAGCGAAATGCCCGCATATCCAGCGCCGCACCACGGATCGCCAGATCGTTAAGCGCATTATGGGTTAATGGTATGATTAACGCCGGCATCGCACATAAGCGTTGATACCAGCTTTCATCCAGCGGCACGCCACGCGCACGCTGTGCTTCATGAATAATCGCTAATTGCCGTTTTAACTGCTCAACGACCAGCAGCGGTCCGGCAAACAGATAAGCGACGCCCGGCGGCAGGCGAGAAGCAAACAAAGCGCGGATAAATCGTTGCACGGGGACGTACTGCATCCACAACTGCGAAGTGGAAACAATCGCCAGAATGCGCAGCCAGAGCGTAATAGCAAATGCCCAACGTTCTGGGTTGCGCGGTGTTCCGCTTATCCATTCTGTCAGCCAGCCACCGTGCACCAGCCACAGGCCGCCCCCCAGCGAAAACATCAGCCAGGCGACATATTTTGCTCGCCGCCGCGTGGCCTTTAACGCAATAAGGCAGAGAAAGGTCGCCGCGCTATAGACTGGCAAAATGGTCTGCGCGGGCAGGATTAGCGTGGTGCAGGCTGCCAGCGCCCACAGCGTTAATGAGGTAAACGGATGCATTTAGCGCACGGCAGCCATTGCCGGAAAATGACGCGTGGTGCGAATCGGCAGCTGGCGCAGTAAAAGCCAGACAATCACCGCTGTAAGAATTTTATCGACCAGGTTTGCGCCTATCACCGTAATCGCCACCGACTCCACCAGGTTTTGCCCCATAGAGTGCATCCAGGCAACGAACAAATCGGCTCCGCTACCGGTGACACCGCCGAACAGAGCAGTACGTAACGGTACAGCAACGACAGTGACCGCAAGCGTAATAATCACGCCGCTGACAACGACTTTCGGCAGGGTGCGAAACCAACCCGCTCGCGCCAGCCAACCGGCGACCAGGCCGATGACCATCGCGACGGGCGCAAATGCGGCGGCGATCGGGTCGGTCAGCAATCCCCAGAGTAAATTGGTCAGTAAGCCGGTCAGCATCCCGATCACCGGACCAAGCAGTACCGCGCTAATAAGTGTGCCGATGGAGTCGAGAAATATAGGTAATTTGACCATGCTGGCCAGTTGCCCGCCGATCATATTGATGGCGATAGAGATAACGATCAACACCAGTGCCTGACTGGAAAAGCGGCGACGCGCCATAAGAAAACCTCTCTGAAAGTAGTTATTTAACGGGGGAAATATGCAACTCGTCGTAACCAGAAAGCGCGCAAGACTGGCGGCTAAACGCCAGTTCCTCAAGGCAGCCGATCACCAGTTCAAGCGTGGTGCGCACGGTACAGCCGGGCATCATATGACCGCCAAGCATCGCGCCGTGTGGATCGGAAACGCAGAGATGAAGATGCTCACCACTCTGTTCCAGCGTGCCGTTCAGTGCGATGACTTCAAACTTACCGCTTAGAAGGGTGGTGTTTTCTTGCCCGGCATAGCGCAAAACGACATCAGTCAGACTGCCGGTACAACCTGCAATCCACGCGGCGTGGAGTTGTTGTTGCTGCGCGAAGACGCGCAATTGGGAGAGAACTTCCTGCCCGGGGAGCAGGCGCAGCGCGTAAAAGTGTGCGGAGGAAGAATATGGGTAGGGCAATGTCATCATTGGAGTACTCCGAAACTCGGACGTATTGCGGATAATATCGACGCTGCATCAGTCATATTCTGATATAAGTCAGGGTTTGTGACGGCACAACGAAAAGATTTTGCTACGCTTATTCGTGATTCTGCAAAGTGGAATAAATTCCACAGGGGCGGGGCTGAAAACGTGACGTAAGTCAGATAATTGTCTTCTTTGACTGGACAATCATTCCTTTTATTCCACGTTTCGCTTATCCTAGCTGAAGCGTTTCAGTCGATTAAATGTTCGACAATTAACCAATCAGTCGCAGTTTGCGACAGGTAAGGTTTCCCCGGACGATTTGCTGGATTACTCTGTCTGGCAAATTTGCTCAGGGAAAACCTTGCAGGAGATCTATGACCGTACGCGTAGCGATAAATGGCTTCGGTCGCATCGGGCGTAATGTGGTTCGTGCTTTGTATGAATCCGGACGCCGGGCGGAAATTACCGTGGTGGCAATCAACGAACTGGCGGATGCTGCGGGCATGGCGCATTTGTTGAAATATGACACCAGTCATGGCCGTTTTGCATGGGAAGTACGTCAGGAACGCGATCAACTTTTTGTTGGTGATGACGCCATCCGCGTATTGCATGAACGTTCACTGCAATCGCTCCCCTGGCGTGAACTTGGCGTTGATGTAGTCCTCGACTGCACCGGCGTATATGGCTCCCGCGAGCATGGCGAAGCGCACATTGCCGCCGGGGCTAAAAAAGTGCTCTTTTCACATCCTGGCAGTAACGATCTCGACGCGACCGTTGTTTACGGCGTCAATCAGGATCAACTTCGTGCGGAACACCGCATCGTTTCTAACGCTTCCTGTACCACGAATTGCATAATTCCCGTCATCAAATTGTTAGATGATGCGTACGGTATTGAGTCCGGCACTGTGACCACAATTCACTCCGCCATGCACGATCAACAGGTTATTGATGCATACCATCCTGACCTGCGTCGCACCCGGGCAGCCAGCCAGTCGATCATTCCGGTCGATACTAAACTGGCCGCCGGTATCACACGATTTTTTCCGCAATTTAACGATCGCTTTGAAGCGATTGCGGTACGTGTGCCAACCATAAATGTGACGGCAATCGATTTAAGCGTGACGGTGAAGAAACCTGTAAAAGCCAATGAAGTCAACCTGTTGCTGCAAAAAGCAGCACAAGGTGCATTTCATGGTATAGTTGACTATACGGAATTGCCGTTGGTCTCTGTAGATTTTAACCACGATCCGCACAGTGCCATTGTCGATGGCACCCAAACCCGGGTCAGTGGTGCACACCTGATCAAAACGTTGGTCTGGTGCGATAACGAATGGGGCTTTGCTAACCGAATGCTCGACACGACGTTAGTTATGGCTACTGTTGCTTTCAGGTAAGACGCAAGCAGCGTCTGCAAAACTTTTAGAATCAACGAGAGGATTCACCATGTCTGTAATTAAGATGACCGATCTGGATCTTGCTGGGAAACGTGTATTTATCCGTGCGGATCTGAACGTACCAGTAAAAGACGGGAAAGTAACCAGCGACGCACGTATCCGTGCTTCTCTGCCGACCATCGAACTGGCTCTGAAACAAGGCGCTAAAGTGATGGTAACTTCCCACCTGGGTCGTCCTACCGAAGGCGAGTACAACGAAGAATTCTCTCTGCTGCCGGTTGTTAACTACCTGAAAGACAAACTGTCTAACCCGGTTCGTCTGGTTAAAGATTACCTCGACGGCGTTGATGTTGCTGAAGGTGAACTGGTTGTTCTGGAAAACGTTCGCTTCAACAAAGGCGAGAAGAAAGACGACGAAACCCTGTCCAAAAAATACGCTGCACTGTGCGACGTATTCGTAATGGACGCATTCGGTACTGCTCACCGCGCGCAAGCTTCTACTCACGGTATCGGTAAATTCGCTGACGTTGCGTGCGCAGGTCCGCTGCTGGCGGCTGAACTGGACGCGCTGGGTAAAGCACTGAAAGAACCAGCTCGCCCGATGGTGGCTATCGTTGGTGGTTCTAAAGTATCTACCAAACTGACCGTTCTGGACTCCCTGTCTAAAATCGCTGACCAGCTGATTGTTGGTGGTGGTATCGCTAACACCTTTATCGCGGCACAAGGCCACGATGTGGGTAAATCCCTGTATGAAGCTGACCTGGTTGACGAAGCTAAACGTCTGCTGACCACCTGCAACATCCCGGTTCCGTCTGATGTTCGCGTAGCGACTGAGTTCTCTGAAACCGCACCGGCTACCCTGAAGTCTGTTAACGATGTGAAAGCTGACGAGCAGATCCTGGATATCGGTGATGCTTCCGCTCAGGAACTGGCTGAAATCCTGAAGAATGCGAAAACCATTCTGTGGAACGGTCCGGTTGGCGTGTTCGAATTCCCGAACTTCCGTAAAGGTACTGAAATCGTGGCTAACGCTATCGCAGACAGCGAAGCGTTCTCCATCGCTGGCGGCGGCGACACTCTGGCAGCAATCGACCTGTTCGGCATCGCTGACAAAATCTCCTACATCTCCACTGGCGGCGGCGCATTCCTCGAATTCGTGGAAGGTAAAGTACTGCCTGCAGTAGCGATGCTCGAAGAGCGCGCTAAGAAGTAAAAAATCACAGGGCAGGGAAACCTGCCCTTGTTTCAGCGCGCTTTTAGAGCACGCATTTTTTCATACTCTAAATAATTCGAGTTGCAGGAAGG
>NZ_AEJZ01000116.1:0-5098 GCF_000208525.1 Escherichia sp. TW14182 | reverse complement strand
CGGCGTAAACGCCTTATCCGGCCTACAAAAGCTGCCCTGTGCGATGGTTAACTCCGCTTATACAACGGCAACCAAATCACCAGCCGTAAACCACCGAGCGGGCTGTCTTCCGCCTTCACCCAACCACGGTGCTGCTGAATGGCGGTTTCGACAATCGCCAGCCCCAGACCCGTACCGCCAGATTCACGATCGCGCGCTTCATCTGTACGATAGAACGGGCGGAAAATCTGTTCGCGATCTTCCGGGCTAACGCCAGGACCATCGTCGTCCACCGTAATGGTGATACCGTCTTTATCTACCGCGAAGCCCACTTCAATCTTCGTATGGGAATAACGCAGAGCATTACGAACAATGTTTTCCAGCGCACTTTCCAGGGCGTTCGGGTTGCCGTACAGCGGCCACGGCCCTGGCGGGAAGTTAACCGTAAACGACTTGCCCATCTGTTCCGCTTCGAATGCCGCGTTATCCAGCACTTCGTTCCACAACTGGTTGGCTTTGATTGTCTCGCTCACCAGCGCGTTTTTCTGCTGATTACGTGACATTACCAACAGGTCGTTGATCATGCTGTCCAGACGCTGGGCTTCGGTTTCAATACGCTCCAGTTCCTTGCTTTCACCACTACGACGGCGCAGTAACGCCGTACCCAGTTGCAGACGCGTCAGCGGGGTGCGCAGCTCGTGAGAGATATCAGAAAGCAGACGCTGCTGAGAGGTCATCATGCGCTCCAGCGCGGTCACCATCTGGTTAAAACTGGCACCTGCGGCAAGAAATTCTTGTGGCCCCGCTTCCAGTTCCGGGTGTTGGCGTAAGTTCCCCTGGGCAACTTCATCGGCAGCGTTTTTCAGCTTACGCGCCGGTTTTGCCAGACTCCAGGCCAACCACAACAGCAGCGGCGTACTGACCAGCATGGTGACAATCAGCAGCAATAGCGGGCGGTCAAACAGTAAGTTTATGAAATCGGATTGAGAACTGCTGGCCGGACGAATCAGATAAAGCTGGTAATTATCTTCGCCATCACGCACGGAGAATGGCCCCACCAGTTCCACGCGACCATACTTTTTCTTCTGCGGATGATCGGCGTTATCGGCCTGACCAATAAAGTTGCGAATGATCTGCATTTCGCTGCGTTCTGCGCCAATCACGCGGCCTTCGGTGGTCACCAGTAACAAACGCTGCCCCGGTGGTGCCCACTTATCAATGGCACGGAACAGACGGCGCCACCACATTAAATCGTTGGGTGGATCGTTCGCCAGTTCCGCTTCGACATGCTGCTCAATCATCAGCCCCTGACGCTGTTCGCTATCCAGAAGCTCGGTCATCTGGCGTGAATCGAGCTTGGGTAACATCAAAACCAACATCAACACCAGCGCCAGCGTCAGCCAGAAGATGGCGAAGATGCGCGCGGTTAAGCTGCCTATCATGAAGCAGAAACCATCAGATAGCCGCGACCACGCAAGGTTTTAAACCACGGGTGACCATCTTTACGATCCGGCAGTTTACGACGCAGGTTGGAAATGTGCATATCGATAGCGCGGTCGAAAGGCGTCAGGCGTTTGCCCAGCACTTCCTGGCTTAAATGTTCACGAGAAACTACCTGACCCAGATGCTGTGCCAGCAAATAGAGTAGGGTAAATTCAGTACCGGTTAACTCCAGCGTTTGCCCGTCGAAGCTGGCTTCCTGACGGCCTGGATTCAGCACTAAGGCATCAACTTCAAGCGTCGGTGAACCGTTGTCGTTGTTTTGCTGTTGCTCGCTCCAGTGGGAACGGCGCAGGATCGCGCGAATACGAGCCACCAGCTCACGGTCGTTAAACGGTTTCGGGAGATAGTCATCAGCGCCTAACTCAAGGCCGAGGACGCGATCAAGTTCACTGCCGCGTGCCGTTAACATAATGACAGGCGTCTGGTGTGTCTGGCGAAGTGCCTTCAATGTGTCGATACCATTTTTCTTCGGCATCATGACATCAAGCAAAAGTAAATCAATGCTGTCGTCCAGAAGATCAAGCGCCTGCTCCCCATCGTGGGCAACAATTACGTTGAAGCCTTCCATCTCGAGCAGCTCCTTTAACAGGGAAGTCAGCTCTCGGTCATCATCAACTAACAGGATTTTATTCATTGTTTAAATACCTCCGAGGCAGAAATTACGTCATCAGACGTCGCTAATCCATGACTTTACGTTGTTTTACACCCCCTGACGCATGTTTGCAGCCTGAATCGTAAACTCTCTATCGTTGAATCGCGACAGAAAGATTTTGGGAGCAAATGATGCGCATAGTTACCGCTGCCGTCATGGCCTCAACGCTGGCAGTCAGTTCATTAAGCCACGCTGCTGAAGTCGGTTCAGGCGATAACTGGCATCCGGGCGAAGAACTTGCGCAGCGCAGTACGCAGAGCCATATGTTCGACGGCATAAGTTTAACCGAACATCAGCGTCAGCAGATGCGAGATCTTATGCAACAGGCCCGGCACGAACAGCCTCCTGTTAATGTTAGCGAAGTGGAGACAATGCATCGCCTTGTCACCGCAGAAAATTTTGATGAAAACGCTGTGCGCGCTCAGGCAGAAAAAATGGCGAAAGAACAGATCGCTCGCCAGGTTGAGATGGCTAAAGTCCGCAACCAAATGTATCACCTGTTAACGCCAGAGCAGCAAGCGGTTTTAAACGAGAAACATCAACAACGAATGGAGCAGTTGCGCGACGTGACGCAATGGCAAAAAAGTTCATCGTTGAAGCTATTGAGTAGTAGCAACTCACGTTCCCAGTAGTAAACCCTGTTTTCCTTGCCATAGACACCATCCCTGTCTTCCCCCACATGATGTGGGGGTTTTTTTTATCTTCAATTTGCCTGTTGCTTGATGCATTGCAGATGATTTGCTTCCGTTATACTACCGTCAGTTGATAGCGGGAGTATTTATGAATCAATCTTATGGACGGCTGGTCAGCCGGGCGGCGATTGCTGCGACGGCGATGGCTTCGCTGCTATTGCTGATTAAAATTTTTGCATGGTGGTATACCGGTTCGGTGAGTATTCTTGCCGCGCTGGTGGATTCGTTGGTGGATATTGGCGCGTCGTTGACGAATTTACTGGTGGTGCGTTACTCGCTGCAACCTGCCGACGACAATCACTCGTTTGGTCACGGTAAAGCCGAGTCCCTCGCGGCGCTGGCGCAAAGTATGTTTATCTCCGGTTCGGCGCTGTTCCTGTTTTTGACTGGTATTCAGCATTTGGTTTCTCCGACGCCGATGACAGACCCCGGCGTCGGGGTTCTCGTGACTATTGTGGCGCTGATTTGTACGATTATCCTTGTTTCGTTTCAGCGTTGGGTCGTGCGCAGGACACAGAGCCAGGCAGTGCGGGCAGATATGCTACATTATCAGTCCGATGTTATGATGAACGGCGCAATTCTGCTGGCGCTGGGGTTGTCCTGGTATGGCTGGCATCGTGCTGATGCCCTGTTTGCATTGGGAATCGGCATCTATATTTTATATAGCGCGTTACGCATGGGGTATGAGGCGGTACAGTCATTACTGGATCGCGCGCTGCCCGATGAGGAACGGCAAGAAATTATTGATATCGTGACTTCCTGGCCGGGAGTTAGCGGCGCTCACGATCTTCGCACGCGGCAGTCAGGGCCGACCCGCTTTATTCAGATTCATTTGGAAATGGAAGACTCTCTGCCTTTGGTTCAGGCGCATATGGTGGCGGATCAGGTAGAGCAGGCTATTTTACGGCGTTTTCCGGGATCGGATGTGATTATTCATCAGGACCCTTGTTCCGTCGTACCCAGGGAGGGTAAACGGTCTATGCTTTCATAATCAGTATAAAAGAGAGCCAGACCCGCATTTTGTGTATAAAATACCGCCATTTGGCCTGACCTGAATCAATTCAGCAGGAAGTGATTGTTATACTATTTGCACATTCGTTGGATCACTTCGATGTGCAAGAAGACTTCCGGCAACAGATTTCATTTTGCATTCCAAAGTTCAGAGGTAGTCATGATTAAGAAAATCGGTGTGTTGACAAGCGGCGGTGATGCGCCAGGCATGAACGCCGCAATTCGCGGGGTTGTTCGTTCTGCGCTGACAGAAGGTCTGGAAGTAATGGGCATTTATGACGGCTATCTGGGTCTGTATGAAGACCGTATGGTACAGCTAGACCGTTACAGCGTGTCTGACATGATCAACCGTGGCGGTACGTTCCTCGGTTCTGCGCGCTTCCCGGAATTCCGCGACGAGAACATCCGCGCCGTGGCTATCGAAAACCTGAAAAAACGTGGTATCGATGCGCTGGTGGTTATCGGCGGTGACGGTTCCTACATGGGTGCAATGCGTCTGACCGAAATGGGCTTCCCGTGCATCGGGCTGCCGGGCACCATCGACAACGACATCAAAGGTACTGACTACACTATCGGTTTCTTCACTGCTCTGAGCACCGTTGTGGAAGCCATCGACCGTCTGCGTGACACCTCTTCTTCTCACCAGCGTATTTCTGTGGTGGAAGTGATGGGTCGTTACTGTGGCGATCTGACGCTGGCTGCGGCCATTGCCGGTGGTTGTGAATTTGTGGTGGTTCCGGAAGTTGAATTCAGCCGCGATGACCTGGTAAATGAAATCAAAGCGGGTATCGCGAAAGGTAAAAAACACGCAATTGTGGCGATTACCGAACACATGTGTGATGTTGACGAACTGGCGCATTTCATCGAGAAAGAAACCGGTCGTGAAACCCGCGCAACTGTGCTGGGCCACATCCAGCGCGGTGGTTCTCCGGTGCCTTACGACCGTATTCTGGCTTCCCGTATGGGCGCTTACGCTATTGAACTGCTACTGGCTGGTTACGGCGGTCGCTGCGTAGGTATTCAGAACGAACAACTGGTTCACCATGACATCATCGACGCTATCGAAAACATGAAGCGTCCGTTCAAAGGTGACTGGCTGGACTGCGCGAAAAAACTGTATTAATGATTTCGGGCAGATTTCTTTCGCCTGAAACCGATGACAGAAGCAAAAATGCCTGATGAGCTTCGCTTATCAGGCCTACATGAATTGTGCAATCTATTGAGTTTGCAAGCTTTTGTAGGCCGGATAAGGCGTTCACGC
>NZ_AEJZ01000117.1:0-16114 GCF_000208525.1 Escherichia sp. TW14182 | reverse complement strand
GAGCGAAGCGACGAATAATCCTTCCCCCACCACCATTACTTCCTGAAAATACTCTTCTAAACCAATTTACTAACCATTTATTTCTTGTTGTCACACAGAATTCGTCATGCCTGTTTTTAGGTCTGCACACTTTTACACAAAACAAAAAACCCCGCCGAAGCAGGGTCTATGTGAACTAAATTTCGCTTAGTGGCGAGCACGCACCAGCTGATATTTCCGTGTCAGATACTCCACCGGCACGCTCCAGATGTGCACCAGACGCGAGAACGGGAACAGCAGGAATAACGTCATCCCCAGCACCAGATGCAAACGGAAAATAAACGCGACACCATCAAGGTGCTGAGAAGCGCCACCGTGGAAGGTCACTACCGACTGCGCCCAGCCAACCAGTTTCATCATCTCGCTGCCGTCCATATGCTGGGCGGAGAACGGAATGGTCAGCAGCCCCAGCGCACACTGGATAACGAGCAGCGACAAGATCAGGATATCCGCTCCGGTAGTCGTTGCACGCACGCGCGGGCTGAACAGGCGGCGTTTTAGCAACAGCACACCGCCAATCAGGCACAGCACGCCGCTGGCACCACCAGCAAACATCGCCATTTTCTGTTTCACTTCAATCGGCAACCACGCTTCATACATCCAGTGCGGCGTCAGCATACCGAAGAAGTGACCGACAAAAATCCCCAGAATTCCGATATGGAACAGGTTAGACGCAAGGTTCATCCCTTTGCGATCCAGCATCTGGCTGGACGCCGCGCGCCAGGTGTACTGCCCGTAGTCATAGCGCAGCCAGCTACCAATCAGGAAGACCGCCCCGGCAATGTACGGGTAGATATCAAAGAAGAACATATTCAGGAATTGCATTAGTGCTGTCCTCCGGTGGTGATATTCAGATATTGCGGCGCGACGGCACCGGCAAAGCGACGCTGATGAGCAGTGATTGCCGAATCACCGCAGCCTTTGTCAGCAAAGAATTTAACCTGCTCTTCTTCCCAGACAGCATCCAGCGCCTGCGGCGTATCATCGCGCGCTTCATCGGCAATTTTTTCCGCCACTTTGTCGCTGTCGATAGCGGTATTCGCCAGTTTCAGCAGCAGATCAAACAGCACTGCATAACGGCTTTCACGCTGTTGCAGACGAGCACTTAGCAACGCCAGAATCGGCGCGATATCTTTCAAACCTTCCACGGCTTCGCTTTGCGGCAGCTGCGCCAGGTACTCCAGATACAGCGGCAGATGATCCGGCAGTTCACGACTGTTTAACTGCAAGCCGTGCTGCTCGTACTGCGCCAGCAAATCCACCATCGCCTGACCACGATCGCGGGATTCGCCGTGCACATGTTCAAACAGTAACAGCGACGTGGCACGACCACGGTCGAACAGTTCGCTGTACTGCGCCTGAGCGTCCAGCGGATCCATCGCAGTTAAATCGCGCAGGAAAATGCCCAGCGCATGGGCATCCTCTTTTGACAGATTTTCCGACGCGGCAATCGCCTCAAACATCTCTTGTTGATGCTGCCATAAGGCAGCATCCGGATATTCAAGGAGACGCGATACAATCACGAGTTCAATCATGGATGCGGCTCCGTTTTACTGGTCACGTCGATGGCATCGATACGACGGCTGTTGAACAGATTGAATTTGGTATCTGAACCGTGGCAGCCGTCACCAAAGGTAAAGCCGCAACCATTTTTCTCCGGGAAGGCTTCCCGCGCCAGTTCACGATGGCTGCTCGGCACCACAAAGCGATCTTCATAGTTTGCAATCGCCAGATAACGGTACATCTCCTGTGCCTGGGCTTCGGTCAGGCCGACCTCTTCCAGCGCACGGGTATCAACTTTACCGTCAACGGTTTCAGCTCGTTTGTAATGACGCATTGCCAGCATACGTTTCAACGCGAGCAGTACCGGTTGGGTATCACCGGCGGTCAGCAGATTCGCCAGGTACTGAACCGGGATACGCAGGCTTTCTACGTCTGGCAAAATGCCGTTGTTGCCCAGTTCGCCCGCGTCTGCCGCAGACTGAATCGGTGACAGAGGCGGCACGTACCAGACCATCGGCAATGTGCGATATTCCGGATGCAGCGGCAGCGCCAGTTTCCATTCCATCGCCATTTTATACACCGGCGACTGTTGTGCGGCTTCAATAACGCTCAGCGGAATACCGTCTTTAATCGCTTGCTCGATGACTTTCGGATCGTTCGGATCGAGGAACACTTCCAGCTGACGCTGGTAGAGATCTTTCTCGTTCTCGGTGCTGGCTGCACGTTCAATAGCGTCGGCATCGTACAACAGCACGCCAAGATAACGGATACGACCCACACAGGTTTCTGAGCACACCGTCGGCTGACCGGCTTCAATACGCGGATAGCAGAAGATGCACTTCTCAGATTTACCGCTCTTCCAGTTGAAGTAGATTTTTTTGTACGGGCATCCGGTGATGCACATACGCCAGCCACGGCATTTATCCTGATCGATCAGTACGATGCCATCTTCTTCACGTTTGTAGATAGCCCCGCTCGGACAGGTCGCCACACATGCCGGGTTGAGGCAGTGTTCGCACAGACGCGGCAAATACATCATGAAGGTGTTTTCGAACTGGCTATACATCGCCTTCTGGATGTTGTCGAAGTTCTTGTCTTTCGCCAGTTTGTCAAACTCGCCGCCCAGGTCATCTTCCCAGTTCGGCCCTTTTTCGATTTTCGCCATCCGTTCGCCAGTAATCAGCGAACGCGGACGGGCAATAGGCTGCGATTTGCTGCCTTCCGGCGCGGTATGCAGGTTCTGATAATCAAAATCGAACGGCTCGTAATAATCGTCGATCCCCGGCAAATGCGGGTTGGCGAAGATTTTACCCAGCAGCATCGCGCGGTTACCCATACGCGGTTGCAGTTTGCCGTTGATTTTACGGATCCAACCGCCTTTGTATTTTTCCTGGTTTTCCCAGTCGGTCGGGAACCCCTGACCCGGCTTGGTTTCAACGTTGTTGAACCACGCGTACTCAACGCCTTCGCGGCTGGTCCAGACGTTTTTACAGGTAACTGAACAGGTGTGGCAGCCGATGCACTTATCGAGATTCAGCACCATGCCGACTTGTGAACGAATTTTCATTTTACGCTCTCCTGTACCTGGTCATTGCCTTCGCCATCTAACCAGTCAATGTTCTTCATCTTACGCACTACAACAAACTCATCGCGGTTAGAACCTACGGTGCCGTAGTAGTTAAAGCCGTATGCCAGATGGGCATAGCCACCGATCATATGCGTCGGTTTCGGCGTGATACGGGTGACCGAGTTATGAATCCCCCCGCGCTGCTGCGTGATTTCCGAACCCGGCAGGTTAACGATACGTTCCTGCGCGTGGTACATCATGGTCATCCCAGCCGGAACACGCTGGCTGACAACCGCACGGGCAGTCAGCGCACCATTGCTGTTGAAGACTTCAATCCAGTCGTTGTCGGCAATACCCAAATCTTTAGCATCGGCTTCGCTCAGCCAGACCACCGGACCACCGCGACCTAAAGTCAGCATCAGCAGGTTGTCGCTGTAAGTGGAATGGATACCCCACTTCTGGTGCGGCGTCAGGAAGTTCAGGGCTTTTTCCGGGTTACCGTTGGATTTCTGTCCCATCACTTCTTTCACCGAACGGGTATCGATCGGCGGACGATAAACCAGCAGGCTTTCACCGAAATCACGCATCCACTGATGATCCTGATACAGCTGCTGACGACCAGAGAGCGTGCGCCACGGAATTAGCTCGTGAACGTTGGTGTAACCGGCGTTGTAAGAAACGTGTTCATCTTCCAGACCAGACCAGGTCGGGCTGGAGATAATTTTGCGCGGCTGTGCCTGAATATCACGGAAGCGGATCTTCTCGTCTTCTTTATTCAGCGCCAGATGCGTATGGTCACGACCGGTAAACTCGCTCAGTGCCGCCCAGGCTTTCACGGCTACCTGACCGTTGGTTTCCGGTGCCAGCGTCAGGATCATCTCTGCCGCATCAATTGCGGTGTTGAGCATTGGCTGGCCTTTCGCCGGGCCTTCAGCCTTGGTGTAGTTGAGCTTACGCAGCAGATCCATCTCACTCTGGGTGTTCCAGGCAATCCCTTTACCGCCGTTACCGATTTTCTCCATCAGCGGGCCAATAGAGGTAAAGCGTTCGTAAGTGGCCGGATAATCACGCTCAACCACCATAATATGCGGTGCGGTTTTACCTGGGATCAGATCGCATTCGCCTTTTTTCCAGTCTTTCACATCCAGCGGCTGCGCCAGTTCGGCGGCGGAGTCGTGCTGGATTGGCAGCGTAACGATGTCGGTTTCTTTACCCAGATGACCGACGCACACTTCGGAGAATTTTTTCGCGATGGCTTTGTAGATTTCCCAGTCGCTTTTCGCTTCCCAGGCCGGATCGACCGCCGCAGACAGCGGGTGAATAAACGGATGCATATCCGAAGTATTCATGTCGTCTTTTTCGTACCAGGTCGCCGTCGGCAAAATGATGTCGGAATAGAGACAGGTGCTCGACAGACGGAAGTCCAGCGTCACCACCAGATCCAGCTTGCCTTCCAGACCGTTATCCTGCCAGTCCACTTCTTCCGGTTTCACGCCGCCCTGCTGCCCCAGATCTTTACCCTGGATACCGTGTTCCGTCCCCAGCAGGTACTTGAGCATAAACTCATGACCTTTACCGGAAGAGCCCAGCAGGTTAGAACGCCAGATAAACAGGTTACGCGGATGGTTTTTGCCGTTTTCCGGCTGTTCCGCAGCAAAACGGATTGAACCCTCTTTCAGGGATTTCACCGTATAGTCCACCGGATTCATGCCCGCTTTTTCTGCTTCGCGAGCAATAGTCAGCGGGTTAGTGCCTAACTGCGGTGCAGAGGGCAGCCAGCCCATACGTTCTGCACGAACGTTGAAGTCGATCAGGTGTCCGGTATAACGGGATTTATCCGCCATCGGCGACAGCAGTTCTTCCGCAGTCACGGTTTCATAACGCCACTGGCTGGAGTGGTTATAGAAGTAAGAGGTGCTGTTCATGTGACGCGCCGGACGCTGCCAGTCGAGAGCAAATGCCAGCGGCTGCCAGCCAGTTTGCGGACGCAGTTTTTCCTGACCTACGTAGTGTGCCCAACCGCCACCGCTCTGACCAACGCAGCCGCAGAAAATCAGCATGTTGATCAGACCGCGATAGTTCATATCGAGGTGATACCAGTGGTTCAGACCGGCACCAACAATGATCATTGAACGACCGTGCGTCTTATCAGCGTTGTCGGCAAATTCACGGGCAATGCGGATAATCTGGCTACGAGAAACACCGGTGATCTGCTCGGCCCAGGCCGGGGTGTAGGCTTTCACGTCGTCATAGCTGGTTGCGCAGTTAACGTCGTTCAGACCACGCTCCAGGCCGTAGTTTGCCAGCGTCAAATCATAAACGGTGGTCACCAGTGCGGTGCTGCCATCAGCCAGTTGCAGGCGTTTTACCGGCAGCTTGTGCAGCAGAATGTTTTCCAGCTCCACTTTGTTGAAGTGTTCCGTGCCGTCGCCGCCAAAGTACGGGAAGCCCACTTCGGCAATCTCATCCTGACTACCCAGCAGACTCAGTTGCAGCTCGGTTTCTTCGCCGGTTTTGCCGTCGCGCTGCTCCAGATTCCATTTGCCCTTCTCGCCCCAACGGAAGCCAATAGAACCGTTCGGCGCAACCATTTCACCTTGCGTATTAAAGGCGACGGTTTTCCATTCCGGGTTGTTTTCCTGACCCAGCGAATCAACCAGATCGGCGGCACGCAGCATACGACCCGCAGCGTAATAACCGTCGCGCTCTTCCAGCATTACCAGCATCGGCATGTCGGTGTAGCGACGCACATAATCGGTGAAATACTGGCTTGGGTTATCGAGATGGAATTCACGCAGCATCACGTGACCCATTGCCAGCGCCATTGCTGCGTCGGTGCCCTGTTTCGGTGCCAGCCACAGATCGCACAGTTTGGCGATTTCAGCATAGTCCGGCGTGACGGCAACGGTTTTGGTGCCTTTGTAACGCACTTCGGTAAAGAAGTGAGCGTCCGGGGTACGGGTCTGCGGAACGTTAGAGCCCCAGGCGATGATATAGCTGGAGTTGTACCAGTCAGCGGATTCCGGTACGTCAGTTTGCTCGCCCCAGGTTTGCGGAGACGCAGGAGGCAGGTCGCAGTACCAGTCGTAGAAGCTTAAGCAAGTACCGCCAATCAGCGAAAGATAGCGAGCACCTGATGCGTAAGAAACCATCGACATTGCCGGAATTGGCGAGAAGCCAGCGACACGATCCGGGCCGTAGTTTTTGATGGTGTAAACGTTAGACGCGGCGATCAGTTCGTTCACTTCCTGCCAGGAAGAACGAACAAAACCACCGCGTCCACGCGCCTGCTTAAAGCTTTTCGCTTTATCGGCGTCTTCGATAATAGAAGCCCATGCCTCAACCGGATCGCTATGCTGCGCCTTCGCTTCACGCCACATTTTCATCAGGCGTTTGCGCATCATCGGGTATTTCAGACGGTTGGCGCTATAGAGATACCAGGAGTAGCTGGCACCGCGCGGGCAGCCGCGAGGTTCATGGTTTGGCAGATCCGGACGAGTACGCGGATAGTCAGTCTGCTGGGTTTCCCAGGTCACCAGACCGTTTTTAACGTAGATTTTCCAGCTGCAGGAGCCGGTGCAGTTTACCCCGTGGGTAGAGCGGACAATTTTGTCATGCTGCCAACGCTGGCGATATCCATCCTCCCAGTCACGGTTGGTATCGAGAAGCTGGCCATGCCCATCGGCAAAGGTATCACCCTTCTGTTTGAAGTAGCGAAACCGGTCCAGGAATTTACTCATCGGTTTTCTCCTGTGGGAGCCTGTCGGCTCTCTGATAAATCGACATTGCTAATGTTTAAAACGAAGGTAACGCTCTGAAACGTCGTGGGAATTGATAACGATCAAGAGTGGTGGGGATGAAAAATAAAGTAAATTCCTAATATACCTCTTTGGGGTAATTAATATTTATTATCCAACTTATTGTAAATTAATGTTTTTTACATCCAATGTCATTTAATCACTTCGGATTTTTATACAGATGGTTATTAAGGAGTATCCCCCATGGATGACATATTAATGGTGCTTAATTGACGCCGTTGAAATAATCATCTCCCTATAAGTATGTTGTAACTAAATGACAAATAAAAAAAGCGCGACATTATGCCGCGCAAAGGATAATCAAATATTACGATTTATTTTTAGAATGCCGACCATATACCGCCCAGGTAATTACTACGCAGGCGATATAGAAAATCAAAAATACTTTCATTGCACCGACTGGCGACCCTGTTAATGCCAGTGAGCTACCGAACGCTTTCGGGATAAAGAAGCCACCGATAGCGCCAATCGCGGAGATGAAGCCCAGCGCCGCCGCAGTGTCGGTTGCCGCTTCACGCATGGCACGTTCGTCAGAACCGCCTTCTGCTTTCACGCGATCCATCGTCAGTTTACGGAAGATCACGGAAATCATCTGGAAGGTGGAGCCACTACCCAGCCCCGCCGTCAGGAACAGCGCCAGGAAGACCGCAAAGAATGCCATGAAGTTTCCGCCTTGCCCGTCAGTCGGTAAGGTGAGGAACAGCAGGCCACTGAAAATCGCCATCAGCACGAAGTTCACCAGCGTGACCCGAGTACCGCCGAGACGGTCGGACAATGCTCCCCCCGCAGAACGCGCCAGTGCGCCAATAAACGGCCCAAAGAAGGCATAGTGCAGGATCTGTACATCCGGGAACTGCGTTTTTGACAGCATGGCAAAACCCGCAGAGAAACCGATGAAGGAACCGAAGGTTGCCAGATACAGCAGGCTCATAATCCACAGATGACCCCGTTTGAGTACTGGCAACTGCTCCTTGATAGAGGCTTTCGAGGTAGCAAGGTCGTTCATGCCAAACCATGCTGCAATGGTGAAGATGGCGAGGAACGGCACCCATACCCAGGACGCGTTAGCCAGATACAGCTCGGTGCCATCCGGCTGTGTTACGCCCTGGCTGCCAAATGCAGCAAAAATTGACAGTGATACCACCAGCGGAGCAACCAGCTGCATGACGCTAACGCCCATGTTGCCCAGACCACCATTCAGCCCCAGTGCACCACCCTGCTTCTGCTTGGGAAAGAAGAAGCTAATGTTTGCCATACTGGATGCGAAGTTCGCGCCAGCAAAGCCGCACAGCAGAGAAATGATGATGAATACGCTGTATGGCGTAGTGGTATCCTGCACGGCAAAACCCAGCCAGACGCAAGGAATAATGAGAATGCCGGTGCTGAACGCCGTCCAGCGACGACCACCGAAGATTGGAACCATAAAGGAGTATGGCACACGCAATAATGCGCCAGAAACCGAAGGTAGTGCGGTCAAAAGAAACAGCTGATCGGTCGTAAAATTAAAGCCGACTTTCGGTAAATTTACCGCGACGGCACTGAATAACATCCATACACAAAACGCCAGTAGCAGACAGGGAACGGAAATCCACAGATTGCGGCTGGCTATACGCTGGCCGCGCTGTTGCCAGAACGCAGGATCTTCCGGTCGCCAATCAGTAATGACAGCTCCAGTAGCCCTTTCGGGGGCGGATGAGTGACTCATAGACACCTCTGATACTCGTTTCGATGTCTGCCACCTTAGTGTCTGTAGCCAAAGGTAATTTGATGTAAATCAAACGATAAGATAACTTTATCTATCATTGATATTTATGATTACCCATAGTGAGTACGGAGATTTCATAAAAATTATGAGATTTTTCACAGTACTGTAAAATCCCTACCCTTACTGATGTAAATCGACTAACCACACGGCAAATAAGGAGTAACTCTTTCCAGGTATGGGTATACTTCAGCCAATAGCCGAGAATAACGCCATTCCAGAATGTATCGTCACATTCATTAAGGTTATTGCTCATTCAAAGCCTGAAGGAAGAGGTTTACATGCTTAAACGTTGTCTCTCTCCGCTCACCCTGGTTAATCAGGTTGCGCTTATTGTTTTGCTTTCTACCGCTATTGGACTGGCGGGGATGGCGGTTTCTGGCTGGCTGGTACAAGGCGTTCAGGGCAGCGCCCATGCTATTAACAAAGCGGGATCGCTGCGTATGCAAACTTACCGGCTACTGGCGGCAGTACCATTAAGCGAGAAAGACAAGCCCTTAATCAAAGAGATGGAACAAACGGCATTTAGCACCGAATTAACTCGAGCAGCAGAACGAGACGGGCAACTGGCGCAATTACAGGGTTTGCAGGATTACTGGCGCCATGAGCTGATTCCTGCGCTGCTACACGCACAAAGCCGCGAAACGGTGTCGGCTGACGTCAGCCAGTTTGTCGCCGGGCTTGATCAGTTGGTGTCTGGTTTTGACCGCACCACAGAAATGCGCATTGAGACGGTCGTACTGGTTCATCGGGTGATGGCTGTGTTTATGGCACTTCTGCTGGTATTTACCATCATATGGCTGCGGGCACGGCTGCTACAGCCGTGGCGGCAATTGCTGGCGATGGCGAGTGCCGTCAGCCATCGCGATTTTACCCAGCGGGCGAATATCAGCGGGCGCAACGAAATGGCGATGCTTGGAACTGCATTGAACAATATGTCTGCAGAACTGGCCGAAAGTTATGCCGTACTTGAGCATCGGGTACAGGAGAAAACCGCCGGGCTGGAGCATAAAAATCAAATACTCTCGTTTTTGTGGCAGGCTAACCGTCGTTTGCATTCTCGCGCCCCACTGTGTGAACGCCTGTCACCTGTACTCAACGGATTGCAAAATTTAACCCTGCTGCGTGATATCGAACTGCGTGTATATGACACTGAAGATGAAGAGAATCATCAGGAGTTCACCTGCCAGCCGGATATGACCTGCGACGACAAAGGCTGCCAACTCTGCCCGCGCGGGGTATTACCCGTTGGTGATCGCGGCACTACCCTGAAATGGCGACTGGCAGATTCCCATATGCAGTACGGCATTTTGCTGGCGACCCTGCCTCAGGGGCGCCATCTGAGCCATGATCAACAGCAACTGGTGGATACGCTGGTTGAACAATTAACCGCCACTCTGGCGTTGGATCGCCATCAGGAACGCCAGCAGCAGTTGATCGTGATGGAAGAGCGTGCCACCATTGCGCGCGAACTACATGATTCTATTGCCCAATCTCTCTCTTGTATGAAGATGCAGGTGAGTTGTTTACAGATGCAAGGCGACGCACTGCCAGAAAGCAGCCGCGAACTGTTAAGCCAGATCCGTAACGAACTGAATGCGTCATGGGCGCAGTTGCGTGAGTTGCTCACCACATTCCGTTTGCAGCTCACAGAACCGGGATTACGCCCGGCACTGGAGGCAAGTTGTGAAGAGTACAGCGCCAAATTTGGCTTCCCGGTGAAGCTGGATTACCAGTTGCCACCGCGTCTGGTGCCCTCGCATCAGGCAATCCATCTGTTGCAAATTGCCCGTGAGGCATTAAGTAACGCCCTCAAACATTCGCAAGCGAGCGAGGTCGTTGTGACGGTGGCGCAAAACGATAATCAGGTCAAACTGACCGTCCAGGATAACGGCTGCGGGGTGCCTGAAAATGCCATCCGCAGCAATCACTACGGCATGATAATTATGCGTGACCGTGCGCAAAGTCTGCGTGGCGACTGTCGCGTCCGCCGTCGTGAATCAGGTGGCACCGAAGTGGTGGTCACTTTTATTCCCGAAAAAACTTTCACAGACGTCCAAGGAGATATCCATGAGTAATCAGGAACCGGCTACTATCCTGCTGATCGACGATCACCCGATGCTGCGAACTGGCGTAAAACAGCTTATCAGCATGGCCCCCGATATCACTGTGGTTGGCGAAGCGAGCAATGGCGAGCAGGGTATTTTACTTGCGGAATCTCTCGATCCTGATCTGATTCTGCTTGATCTGAATATGCCCGGCATGAACGGTCTGGAAACGCTGGATAAACTGCGCGAAAAATCTTTATCCGGTCGCATTGTGGTATTCAGCGTCTCTAATCATGAAGAGGACGTCGTCACCGCGCTGAAACGCGGCGCAGATGGTTATCTGTTAAAAGATATGGAGCCGGAAGATCTGTTAAAAGCGTTGCACCAGGCTGCAGCTGGCGAAATGGTATTAAGCGAGGCGTTAACCCCTGTTCTGGCCGCCAGCCTGCGTGCTAACCGCGCCACGACTGAACGCGACGTCAACCAGTTAACGCCGCGCGAGCGCGATATTCTGAAACTGATTGCTCAGGGCTTACCGAATAAGATGATCGCCCGTCGCCTGGACATCACTGAAAGCACGGTCAAAGTGCACGTGAAGCACATGCTGAAAAAAATGAAGCTTAAATCTCGTGTGGAAGCCGCAGTATGGGTGCATCAGGAACGTATTTTCTGATTATGGTTCCCAGCGCAGTTCGTCCTTTGCCATTTCATCGAAAGGTTCGGCAAGCGTTAGCGTGATCTCATTGGAAGAGACACGCTGTCCCTGGTTATCTTCCACCACCACCGACAAGCGCCATCGATTGGTCGCCTCTTCTCCACTTTGCCAGTCCGGCACGATCAGCGTCCAGCCATCCGCACTATTGGCTGTGGCTCCCGATGTCAGACTTAACATCTGTGTATCCCCTTGCCAGATCAATTGTCGAATACCGTAACGACTGTGGATTTGTAATTTCAGCGGCACCGTTTCACCAGGTTTAAGATCCCAGGGGGGCGTCGCCAGAAATACCGTTAAGGTTTTACGCTGATGATACTCAATGACCGGCAGATTATTCCGCTGCGGATTGTCATAGCGACTGCCGCGCAACGACTGACTCTCAGCAACTTCGCCGGCAGAAAGTTGTTTGTTTAGTGGCACCCCAAAGCGGTAGTTAATATTCAGCCCGAGATTATTTTGGCTTTCTCCACTTTCGCCTTGTTTATGCTGAGCGGTCATAGTAACGAGTGGAACAGGGGTGTAATTAAGCCCCAGACTCATGGCGACAGGATTATGATAACCCGTACCAGAATTAAACAGATCGACACGCTGACCAAAATATTGTTCGAGGCTGACACTGGTGTTGAGATGCTGGTAAAACGGCATTCGCATCCGGGCAGTCAGATCATAACCACGCGCCATACGCTGCTCGAGCGAGGCAGTCTGTTCATGCCATGAGGCAAAAGGCTGGTAATAATTTGCCGACAAGCGTAGATATTCTCCCCATGCTTCAGCGCCAAACCCTGCCCGCTGAAGATTTTCATCTAACAAGTTGTCATAAAACGTGTTGTATCCCATCAACCATGTGCCATGCCTCCAGCGTTGACCAATGCCAAGGTTACTTACCAGACCATCGTCCTGCTGGGTGAGCCCAAGTTGGCTCCATGTAAGATAACGCTCGTTATCCTGCAACGGTACAAACCAGCTCCCCCGGCTGCCGGTAAAATGCCCTTCGTTATCCACTTTAACGTCAACACTGGCGTTCCCCCACGGCGAAAGCCAGGACTCCACATGTTGATTAACCTGCTGACTGAGCGCATCACGGACTTTTCCCAGCGCGAAGGCTTTTGCCTGTTCGCCTGTATCCTGACCGTTATCAGTCATACTGGTTTCACCAAAATCTTTCACGATTTCGGCGAAGTGTTTTTCACCGTCATGATTTTCCGGTGCCATTCCTAAGTCCGGCAGACCATCCTTATCGTTATCAAAAGGATTTACCGATTGCTGCTCAACGGATGGCTGTGCGCTAGCTATACCGCCTGCCAGCAGCAAGAGTAAATAAAGTGGGGTAACACGAGAGACGATACGGCTCAAAACGTCAGTTATTTCCGGTAAAAATGAACACCCATTACTTTATAGAATAACGATTACTGGTAACTTTTCTCGTACTTTCTCATGCTTTATGGAAAATCCTAAAAATGTGGCAAATTGGTCAGACAGCGTAAAAGCAGTAAGATAGAAGTCGAAAATCTAATTATCTGAATACAGGAGTGAGTAATGCAAAAAATCGTGATCGTTGCCAATGGCGCGCCCTACGGGAGCGAATCCTTATTTAACAGCCTGCGGTTAGCCATTGCGCTACGGGAACAGGAGAGCAACCTGGATCTGCGTTTGTTTCTGATGTCTGATGCGGTAACTGCCGGATTACGCGGACAAAAACCGGGGGAAGGCTACAATATTCAGCAAATGCTCGAGATCCTCACTGCACAAAATGTGCCTGTGAAATTGTGCAAAACCTGCACCGATGGTCGCGGTATCAGCCCACTTCCGCTGATTGATGGAGTTGAAATTGGCACACTGGTCGAACTGGCGCAATGGACGCTGGTTGCCGATAAAGTGCTCACGTTTTAATTGCAGTATGGGGCGCTCAAGGTTACAGAAACGCCCCGCTGTGATAACAGTTTCATCAGGCAAAACCGGGCCGTAAGACACCATCCGGGAAATTCTCCGCCAGCAGTTTTTTCACCGACACCAGTAAATCATTCAGCCCGTCATCCTGCATCCCCAGTTTGTTGAGCTCTTGTTCCAGAGAAAATAAATACTGCGCATTGGTTCCAAGTGGACCACTCGCCGCAGCAATCAACGGAGCAATCACCTGAGCTCGGGTATCGGACTCATATTCAGGATGGCGCGGGTCCATAATAAACACCAGCGCGTTGACTGTGCGCCCGTCATCAAGATCAAGCTGACACCAGGTTGGCAGGTAGCAGCCGGTAATCATCTCCCGCTTCCACAGCAAGGTCAGTTCCTGCTCCAGCGTCTCTTCCGGCAAGCGATACGCCACTCCCGTGGTGCGGCCGCCCTCTTTCAGAGCAAGCATTCTTCCCGGCTGGTGTGCCGTCCCCCTTCCGGCGGTCAGACGCAGACAGAACGCCCGGTGCCACCCAACCAGCGTACCGGTACAGGACTCGATAAACTCCAGCGCCGGATTCCACATCAACGATCCATAACCGAAGATCCACACCGCCCCCTCATCAGGACGACAAGCCAGCGTAGCTGCCAGCGATGCTGCCCGCTGTTCTGCCGACCATAAGAGTGATTCTTCAATAGTGCCAAATGCCGTTTTACAATCGGCATTCATCAAGAAATCCCGCGTTATCACCTTATACCTCCGCCACTGCATACTTCCCTGCGACAACTTTTTGGTGTCTTCCAGACATTTTTACTGCTCATTTTGGAACCATTACCGGGACAATATGCAATCTGCAGACCACTTGCAAGGCGACGCCGCACGAATAGCTTTAACTCATCACCGGGAGTTATAACTTTTTATGCCATTTATCATCACTTCCTTTAGCATATTCATGTTTCACTGCTGCCCAGGCCACTTTATGCGCTGTCTCCTCCCGACTGGCATCATCACGCCGATCTTCTTTATCTTTATATTGATCCCAGGCGCTGTTGAATGCCTCTTTATAGATATCCTGGGCATGGGACGGTAGAACGTGTTTTACATTTTCCGGCAGATCGCTTTTTGTTTTATACGGCATTGTTGACTCCTTTTTTAAAGGTGAACTTTAAGTGTGGTCAACAATATCCACGCTTGCCAGCATATAAGACTTTTCACGTCAGACTCTTCTTAAGAGGTGCTAATACAAACATTGTCTAAACACGTTGATTATTTTTATACCCCAAAGAGTAAAAAAGCGACAGCGGGGTAAAATTTCGTAAAATGTTACCGATATCCAGACACTTTCTGTTATTTTTTCTGCCTATTTATTACATTTTCGACAAATTCATCTGCAAAGGATAACCATAATGACAAATGCTCACGAGGCGGTAAAAACCCGCCACAAGGAGACCTCGCTTATTTTCCCGGTTCTGGCGCTGGTAGTGCTGTTCCTGTGGGGAAGCAGTCAAACACTACCAGTGGTCATAGGCATCAATCTTCTTGCGCTTATTGGTATTTTAAGCAGCGCCTTTAGTGTTGTCCGTCATGCGGACGTATTAGCCCATCGACTGGGGGAACCTTATGGCTCTCTTATTCTTAGCCTTTCCGTGGTTATTCTTGAAGTCAGTTTGATATCAGCCTTAATGGCGACCGGCGATGCGGCGCCGACGTTAATGCGAGATACACTCTATTCAATCATTATGATTGTTACTGGTGGACTGGTTGGTTTTTCATTACTGTTGGGCGGGCGCAAATTTGCCACCCAATATATGAATCTGTTTGGTATTAAACAGTATTTAATCGCCCTGTTTCCATTGGCAATTATTGTGCTGGTATTCCCGATGGCTCTGCCTGCGGCGAATTTTTCAACTGGTCAGGCGTTGCTGGTGGCATTAATTTCCGCAGCAATGTACGGCGTATTTTTGCTAATTCAGACCAAAACGCATCAGAGTCTGTTTGTCTATGAACATGAAGATGACAGTGATGATGACGATCCGCACCATGGTAAACCGTCTGCCCATAGCAGCCTGTGGCATGCCGTCTGGTTGATTATCCATTTAATTGCGGTGATAGCGGTTACCAAAATGAACGCCAGTCCGCTGGAAACACTGCTCACCAGCATGAATGCTCCGGTGGCCTTTACCGGTTTCCTGGTGGCGCTATTGATTCTTTCGCCGGAAGGCTTAGGGGCGTTAAAAGCGGTATTAAACAACCAGGTCCAGCGCGCGATGAATCTGTTCTTTGGTTCGGTGTTAGCAACCATTTCACTTACCGTACCTGTCGTCACGCTGATCGCCTTTATGACAGGCAATGAATTGCAGTTTGCGCTTGGTGCGCCAGAAATGGTGGTGATGGTAGCCTCTTTGGTGCTGTGCCATATCTCCTTCTCCACCGGACGTACTAACGTACTCAACGGCGCGGCACATCTGGCTCTCTTTGCCGCCTATTTGATGACAATATTTGCCTGACATTGATATCTCCCCCTGGCGGCGGAAGCTGGGGGAGATAATAAAAATACCTGCCCGGTTCCTTTCTTCAGTTATTCTGAACAATTCGTCAGACATAATTGCGAGCCTGCACCACAACATGCAAGAAAGCACTGCAACAGTTGATGAAAAGCTGGAATGTACTCTTCATTACGAACGTTTCAGTGGTGAAGTAAAGAAGGCTTGAGACGTAGTATCCACACCAAGCCGGCGTTATCCGGTGAGGCGCAATGTTGCGGGGGCTTT
>NZ_AEJZ01000118.1:0-12318 GCF_000208525.1 Escherichia sp. TW14182 | reverse complement strand
CGGAACGACAACAGAACCTTCTTTCGCCGCGATTTCACGCACCTGGTCCAGATACGGGTTGTTTTCAAAACCGTCTTCGTTGACGTTAGCGATGTACATCGTCGGTTTCAACGTCAGGAAGCTCAGGTAACGAATAGCTGCTTTTTCTTCTGCGCTTAAATCCAGCGCGCGCAGCATACCTGCGTTTTCCAGTTGGGGCAGGCATTTTTCCAGTACCGCCAGCTCGGCTTTCGCGTCTTTATCGCCACCTTTGGCTTTTTTCTGTACGCGGTGAATCGCACGTTCACAGGTGTCGAGATCCGCCAGAGCAAGCTCGGTATTGATAACGTCAATATCGTCTGCCGGGTTAACTTTGCCGGAAACGTGAATGATGTTGTCATTTTCAAAGCAGCGAACAACGTGACCGATCGCTTCGGTTTCACGGATGTTGGTCAGGAACTGGTTACCCAGACCTTCGCCTTTCGACGCGCCTTTTACCAGGCCAGCGATATCGACAAACTCCATGGTCGTGGGAAGCGTACGCTGCGGTTTTACGATTTCAGCCAGTTGATCCAGACGCGGATCGGGCATTGGCACAACGCCTGTGTTCGGCTCGATGGTGCAGAATGGAAAGTTGGCCGCTTCAATACCGGCTTTGGTCAGCGCGTTGAACAGGGTAGATTTCCCGACGTTGGGCAAACCGACGATACCGCATTTGAATCCCATGATTTAAATCACCTTAATATCTTAATAATCAACCTGTTATCGTAAACAGATTGTAGAAATGGAAATAACTCTGCCTATTATACACGGCACGCGGCAAAAATGCCGCAGACAACGACTTATTGCGCTTTAAAGGCGTGCAATCGGTTCGTTGCTTTGGTCAAGCCATCTGTAAACCACATTTCAGTACAACGTGCCGCTTCGTCGATGGCTTCATCAATTAACTTCTGTTCACTAACAGGAGGTTTGCCTAACACAAACCCGACAACTTTGTTTTTATCGCCCGGATGACCGATTCCAATGCGTAAACGGTGAAAGTTAGGGTTATTACCCAATTTACTGATGATGTCTTTCAGTCCATTGTGACCACCATGACCGCCGCCCAACTTAAATTTGGCGACGCCAGGGGGCAGATCCAGCTCGTCATGGGCGACCATAATTTCGTCCGGATTAATGCGGAAAAAACTGGCCATCGCCGCGACGGCTTTGCCGCTGAGATTCATAAATGTGGTCGGGACTAACAGGCGGACATCTTCGCCTCCAAGGGTAACTCGCGAGGTATAACCAAAGAATTTAGCTTCTTCGCGCAAGGGAGCGCGCAAACGCTCCGCCAGTAAGTCAACGAACCAGGCGCCAGCATTGTGTCGCGTTGCGGCGTATTCAGCGCCGGGGTTCGCCAGGCCGACAATCAATTTAATCGTCACGTTTTTTGTCCTGAGTGAGTGCATAACTGGCGCGTAGTTTACTGGTTGTGGCCTCGCTTGACAAAAAACAGCACCTTATACGCAGACAACATAATAATTGCCTCTGCGAACTATTAGAAAGTCAGGATGTTCAGGCGTTTATTTGTAAAGTTTTGTTGAAATAAGGGTTGTAATTGTGATCACGCCCGCACATAACCTACAGGGTGTTGTCTATACTTTACACATAAGGAAGAGGGGGATTCCCTGTTACAACCCAGAAAGTTCCGGAGGTGACACATGAAACGCAAAAACGCTTCGTTACTCGGTAACGTGCTCATGGGGTTGGGTCTGGTGGTCATGGTGGTCGGCGTGGGGTATTCAATCCTCAACCAGTTACCACAGTTTAATATGCCCCAGTATTTCGCACATGGTGCAGTGCTGAGTATTTTCGTCGGTGCCATTCTCTGGCTGGCGGGTGCCCGTGTTGGCGGGCATGAACAGGTGTGCGACCGTTACTGGTGGGTTCGTCATTATGACAAACGTTGCCGCCGTAACGATAATCGTCGTCATAGTTAACGCATAATGCAGTTTGCTGACCAGTCAGTTTGTGCTGACTGGTCAATTTAATGCCTTTCTTACAGATCAGCCATTGCTGCGCTGCGATTCGGGAAGAATGCCAGGCGTCCAGGGATCGGTTGAATACCAGAACGAGCCATGGTGCGCAGTGGCTGGAACTCCACATTACACACCCGCAGTTCACATCCTTCAGGCAGGCGCTTCACAAAACGCTGGAACGCATCAAGGCCACCGGCATCAAGAACCGGAACTGCATCCCACTTCAGAATAACAATTCGTTTGCCTTCCAGACGTGATTCAAGATCGGTGAATAAGCCTTCAGCCGCAGCGAAAAACAGCGGACCAATAACGCGCAGAACCAGTACATCCTCAGGAACATCTACCGCCACGGGTGCCAGACGAGTCATACGGGCGATACGGCGCATAAACAGCAGCGATGCCAGTACGATACCCACACTGATGGCAATAACCATATCAAACAGCACGGTCAGCGACATGCAAAGCAGCATGACGATGATGTCATCTTTCGGCGCATGGCGCAGCAAGTCGACCACTTTGTGTGCTTCACTCATGTTCCACGCCACCATCAATAGCAGGGCAGCCATGGCGGAAAGCGGCAGCCAGGAGAGCAGCGGTGCCAGTACCAGCAGAGCGAGAATAACCAGAATAGAGTGGATCACCGCCGAGATAGGGGAAGTTGCACCGGCACGGACGTTAGCGGCAGAACGCGCGATGGCAGCTGTAGCGGTAATACCACCAAAGAACGGAGCGATGATATTCCCCAGCCCCTGACCGACCAGTTCGCTGTTCGCCTTGTGTTTCGTCCCGGTCATGCCATCCAGTACCACCGCGCAGAGCAGAGATTCGATTGCGCCGAGCATTGCCATTGAGAATGCCGCAGGCAGCAGTGTGCGAATAGAATCCCAGGTTAGTGTGAATTCTGAATCGGGGAGATCCCACGGCAGTACCAGTTGCGGCAGCAGTTGCGGAATACCATTACCCTGGGAACCATCGGCCAGAATGTAGTGGAATTGCGAGCCGATGGTAGCAACATGTCCACCGAGCAGGTTAACAATGCCCATCACCGCACAACCAGCCAGCAAGGCCGGAAGATGACCAGGTAAACGAATGCCCAGACGCGGCCAGAAAACCAGAATGCCAAGCGTCACAATGCCAATGGCAGCATCACCCACATTAATGGTGGGCAGCGCCATAAATAATGCGCCGACTTTTTGCAGATAATGTTCCGGGACATGTGCCATTTGCAGACCGAGAAAATCTTTAATCTGCATCGTACCGATGGTGATCCCGATACCCGAAGTGAAGCCTAAGGTAACGGAAACCGGGATATACTCAATCAGGCGCCCGAAGCGCGCCAGCCCCATCAGGATCAAAAAGATCCCGGACAACAACGTCGCAACCAGCAGGCCTGCCAGTCCAAACTGTTGCGAAACGGGATAGAGAATTACCACAAATGCCGCAGTTGGACCGGAAACGCTAAAACGCGACCCCCCCGTCAGAGCAATGACAATCCCTGCAACAGCAGCGGTATATAAACCGTACTGTGGAGCCACGCCACTACCAATTGCCAACGCCATCGCCAGCGGAATAGCAATAATCCCGACGGTAATCCCGGCAATCAGGTCACGGGTAAACCGTGCGGCAGTGTATTTTTCTTTCCAGCAAGCGTCGATCAGAGCGCGGAAAGGCATCACATGTGAGGAGAATATTTTGTTCACAATAATGTTTCATCCGTGAGCGCATCATCTGTCAACTAAATGGCAGGTGAAGGAGGCATAGGTCATACAAATGGATATTACAGACAAAAAAACCCGCCGCAGCGGGTCTTTGAGCCGGGTTCGATTAATGTTCGAACATAGCAGAGATCGATTCTTCGTTGCTGATACGACGAATCGCTTCGGCCAGCATACCTGACAGAGTCAGAGTACGCACGTTCGGCAGTGATTTGATTTCATCGCTCAGCGGAATAGTATCGCAGACAACGACTTCATCAATTACAGAGTTACGCAGGTTGTTCGCCGCGTTGCCAGAGAAGATCGGGTGAGTCGCGTACGCAAATACACGTTTAGCACCACGTTCTTTCAGAGCTTCAGCAGCTTTACACAGCGTACCGCCAGTGTCGATCATATCATCGACCAGTACGCAGTCACGACCTGCAACGTCACCGATGATATGCATCACCTGGGAAACGTTCGCACGCGGACGACGTTTATCGATGATTGCCATATCGGTATCGTTCAGCAGCTTAGCGATAGCGCGGGCACGCACAACGCCGCCGATGTCCGGAGAAACCACAATCGGGTTATCCAGATTCAGCTGCAGCATGTCTTCCAGCAGGATCGGGCTACCAAATACGTTATCAACCGGAACGTCGAAGAAACCCTGAATCTGTTCAGCGTGCAGATCCACTGTCAGCACACGGTCAACACCGACGCTGGAGAGGAAGTCTGCAACCACTTTCGCAGTGATTGGCACACGAGCGGAACGGACGCGACGGTCCTGGCGCGCATAGCCAAAGTAGGGGATAACAGCGGTGATACGACCTGCGGAAGCACGACGCAGGGCATCAACCATCACGACTAATTCCATCAGGTTGTCGTTAGTAGGGGCACAAGTGGACTGGATGATGAAAATATCACCACCGCGTACATTTTCATTGATTTGTACACTGACTTCGCCGTCGCTAAAGCGACCTACAGCGGCGTCGCCGAGTGAAGTGTACAGGCGGTTGGCAATACGTTGTGCTAGTTCCGGGGTGGCGTTACCAGCAAAAAGCTTCATATCAGGCACGAGAAGAACCTCAGGCATGCGTCCATTGGTGGAAAGAATCTGCCGAAAACTGTGCGGGCCAGGCAATATTCTTTCCAGGCGGTGTATTAAAGAGCGCGATGCAACGTCTGGAACAAGGTGACGTTGTCACCGAAACTCAGCTTGCCCGGCTTAAAGCATGGCTCTGTGCAATGGGGAAAGATTAACACCTTTCGCCACAAAGCCATTGAGCCATTCCGGGGCTTGCTCTAGCACCTGGCGGGCTTCAGACTCTGTATCAAATTCAGCAAAGACACAGGCTCCTGTCCCAGTCAGGCGCGACGGGGCGTATTCTAACAGCCAGGAAAGCACCGCATCAACCTCGCGAAAACGTTTTCTTGCGATAACCTCGCAATCATTACCGAATTCACATTTTAGCAACGTATCAATTGACCTTTTCGGCGTGTTGCGCGGGAGTTCAGGATCTTTAAAAATCACCGGTGTCGGAATACTTACACCAGGGTGTGCCACCAGATACCATTTCTCCGGTGGATTCACTGGCGTTAATATTTCGCCAACCCCTTCAGCAAACGCGGCATGACCGCGTACAAAGACAGGAACATCTGCGCCCAACGTCAGACCCTGTTCCGCCAGTTCATCAATACTTAGCCCGCATTGCCAGAGATGATTTAACGCCACCAGCACAGTCGCGGCATTCGATGAACCACCGCCCAGGCCGCCGCCCATCGGCAAACGCTTGTCAATGCTGATATTTGCACCGCTCCCCGCCGGAAGACGCCCGCTGTCTGCCGCTGTTTTCATCAACAACCGTGCTGCGCGAACGATCAGGTTATCTTCGTGCTCCACGCCTTCAACGGGCGTTAACAGACGAATATCCCCATCGTCACGAAGTTCAATGCTGATGGTGTCGCCGTAATCAAGAAACTGAAACAGCGTTTGCAGCGTGTGGTAACCGTCCGCTCGCTGACCGGTAATGTATAAGAACAGATTAAGTTTTGCCGGAGAGGGCCACTGTGTCCGCATTATTTCACTATCCAGTTATCCATTTTTAACTTGATGCGCTGACCACCGTCGGTGAGTTCCATATTGGCTGGCATCGCAGGTTGCGTTTTGGTGTCATAACCACCGTATACGACTTTCCAGTTTTTGCCGTTCTGGCTGTAGGTGATTTCGCTCAGGCGGTACTGGTCGTCCAGTTTGTAGTCGGTTGCATCACCAGGCAAACCTAAAATCCACTGGCGCAAACTGTTGAGCGGAATCGGCATTCCTGTCAATTTGCCAATCATCTCTTCGGCGTCATCGGCGGTGTAACGCTGACCTTTGTTATCTACCAGCTGCACGTTACCCGGCTGAGCATTCAGCTCCAGTTCGGTGCTTCCCAATGGGTTGGTCAGCAGCAGACGGTAGCGATCCTGGCCAGTTTGCTGCCAGAAGAAGCGGGCATACACTTTCTGCTGGTCAGAAATATACGCAAATGCACCGCGTGTCTGATACTGGTTGAGGTTACGAACCTCTTGCTGATGCTGACGCCACTGCGGGGAGTCCGGGCTTTTGCCGGGGCCTTTTGGTGTGGTAACGGAACAGGCAGTGAGCACGAGGGCAGCCAGCGGTAGCAGGCGGATAAAGCGAAAATCGGGCAGGGGCATGATAATGACAAGTCCTTGAGATACGTTGCAGTTATAACCCTTAATGCTAGCGTTACCGTCCGCTATCGTCTATGTTCAAGTTGTCTTAATTGCCAGAATCTAACGGCTTTTGGCAATTACTCCAAAAGGGGGCGCTCTCTTTTATTGATCTCACGCATCCTGTATGATGCGAGCAGACTAACCATATCAACGTTGGTATTATTTCCCGCAGACATGACCCTTTTAGCACTCGGTATTAACCATAAAACGGCACCTGTATCGCTACGAGAACGTGTATCGTTTTCGCCGGACAAGCTCGATCAGGCGCTTGACAGCCTGCTCGCGCAGCCGATGGTGCAGGGCGGCGTGGTGCTGTCGACGTGTAACCGCACAGAACTTTATCTTAGCGTTGAAGAGCAGGATAACCTGCAAGAGGCGCTCATTCGCTGGTTGTGCGATTACCACAATCTCAACGAAGAAGATCTGCGTAATAGCCTCTACTGGCATCAGGATAACGACGCGGTTAGCCATTTAATGCGTGTTGCCAGTGGCCTGGATTCACTGGTTCTGGGGGAGCCGCAGATCCTCGGTCAGGTGAAAAAAGCGTTTGCCGATTCGCAAAAAGGCCATATGAAGGCCAGCGAACTGGAACGCATGTTCCAGAAATCTTTCTCTGTAGCGAAGCGCGTTCGCACTGAAACGGATATTGGCGCCAGTGCTGTGTCTGTCGCTTTTGCGGCTTGTACGCTGGCGCGGCAGATCTTTGAATCGCTTTCTACGGTGACGGTATTGCTGGTTGGTGCGGGCGAAACCATCGAACTGGTGGCGCGTCATCTGCGCGAACACAAAGTGCAGAAGATGATTATCGCCAATCGTACTCGCGAACGAGCCCAAATCCTGGCAGATGAAGTCGGCGCAGAAGTGATTGCATTGAGCGATATCGACGAACGTCTGCGCGAAGCCGATATCATCATTAGTTCCACTGCAAGCCCGTTACCGATTATCGGTAAAGGTATGGTGGAGCGCGCATTAAAAAGCCGTCGCAACCAACCGATGCTGTTGGTGGATATTGCCGTTCCGCGCGATGTCGAACCGGAAGTCGGAAAACTGGCGAATGCCTACCTTTATAGCGTTGACGATCTGCAAAGCATCATTTCGCATAACCTGGCGCAGCGTAAAGCCGCCGCAGTTGAAGCGGAAACTATCGTCGCTCAGGAAACCAGCGAATTTATGGCGTGGCTGCGCGCGCAAAGCGCCAGCGAAACTATTCGCGATTATCGCAGTCAGGCAGAGCAGGTTCGCGATGAGTTAACCGCCAAAGCGTTAGCAGCCCTTGAACAGGGCGGCGACGCGCAAGCCATTATGCAGGATCTGGCATGGAAACTGACTAACCGCCTGATCCATGCGCCAACGAAATCACTTCAACAGGCTGCCCGTGACGGGGATAACGAACGCCTGAATATTCTGCGCGACAGCCTCGGGCTGGAGTAGCAGTACATCATTTTCTTTTTTACAGGGTGCATTTACGCCTATGAAGCCTTCTATCGTTGCCAAACTGGAAGCCCTGCATGAACGCCATGAAGAAGTTCAGGCGCTGCTGGGTGATGCGCAAACCATCGCTGACCAGGAACGTTTTCGCGCATTATCTCGTGAATATGCGCAGTTAAGTGATGTTTCGCGCTGTTTCACCGACTGGCAACAGGTTCAGGAAGATATCGAAACCGCACAGATGATGCTCGACGATCCTGAAATGCGTGAGATGGCGCAGGATGAACTGCGTGAAGCTAAAGAAAAAAGCGAACAACTGGAACAACAACTTCAGGTTCTCTTGCTGCCAAAAGATCCTGATGACGAACGCAACGCCTTTCTCGAAGTGCGTGCCGGAACTGGTGGTGATGAAGCCGCATTATTTGCAGGCGATCTGTTCCGTATGTATAGCCGTTACGCAGAAGCCCGTCGCTGGCGCGTGGAAATCATGAGCGCCAGCGAGGGCGAGCATGGTGGCTATAAAGAGATCATCGCCAAAATCAGTGGCGATGGTGTGTATGGTCGCCTGAAATTCGAATCTGGCGGTCATCGCGTGCAGCGTGTTCCTGCTACGGAATCGCAGGGTCGTATTCATACTTCTGCTTGTACCGTTGCGGTAATGCCAGAGCTGCCTGACGCAGAACTGCCGGACATCAACCCGGCAGATTTGCGCATTGATACTTTCCGCTCTTCAGGGGCAGGGGGGCAGCACGTTAACACCACCGATTCGGCAATCCGTATTACTCACTTACCAACCGGTATTGTTGTTGAATGTCAGGACGAACGTTCACAACATAAAAACAAAGCTAAAGCACTTTCTGTACTTGGTGCTCGCATCCACGCAGCAGAAATGGCAAAACGCCAGCAGGCGGAGGCGTCTACCCGTCGTAACCTGCTGGGCAGTGGCGATCGCAGCGATCGTAATCGTACCTACAACTTCCCGCAGGGGCGCGTCACTGACCACCGTATCAACCTGACGCTCTACCGTCTGGATGAAGTGATGGAAGGTAAGCTGGATATGCTAATTGAACCGATTATCCAGGAACATCAGGCTGACCAACTGGCGGCGTTGTCCGAGCAAGAATAATGGAATATCAACACTGGTTACGTGACGCAATAACCCAACTTCAGGCGAGCGAAAGCCCACGGCGCGATGCTGAAATCCTGCTGGAGCATGTTACCGGCAAGGGGCGTACTTTTATTCTCGCCTTTGGCGAAACGCAGCTGACTGACGCGCAGTGTGAGCAACTCGACGTACTGCTGGCGCGTCGTCGTGCAGGTGAACCTATTGCTCATTTAACCGGTGTGCGTGAATTTTGGTCGTTGCCGTTATTTGTTTCGCCAGCGACCTTAATTCCCCGTCCTGACACGGAATGTCTGGTGGAGCAGGCACTGGATCGGTTACCTGAACAGTCTTGCCGTATTCTCGATCTCGGTACGGGCACCGGGGCAATTGCGCTGGCGCTGGCCAGCGAGCGTCCAGATTGCGAGGTAACCGCCGTTGACCGAATGCCGGATGCCGTTGCCCTTGCGAAGCGTAATGCGCAGCATCTGGCGATTAAAAATATCCATATCCTGCAAAGCGACTGGTTTAGTGCGCTTGGCGAGCAGCAGTTTGCGATGATTGTCAGCAATCCGCCATATATCGACGAGCAGGATCCCCATCTTCAACAAGGCGATGTCCGCTTTGAGCCGCTGTCGGCATTGGTGGCGGCAGACAGCGGTATGGCGGATATCGTGCACATCATCCAAAAGTCACGTAACATGCTAATATCTGGCGGATTTCTGCTTCTGGAACATGGCTGGCAGCAAGGGGAAGTGGTTCGACAGGCATTTATTCAGGCGGGTTATCGTGATGTCGAAACCTGCCGGGACTACGGTGATAACGAGCGCGTGACGCTTGGTCGCTATTATCGATGACTAGTTTTACTACGCTGCTTAGCGTTCATCTCATTAGCGTTGCGCTTTCTGTTGGGCTATTAACCTTACGTTTCTGGCTACGTTATCAGGAGCATCCTCAGGCATTTGCTCGCTGGACGCGCATTGCGCCGCCGGTTATTGACACGGTGTTATTGTTAAGCGGCGTGGCGCTAATGGCTAAAGCGCACATCCTGCCATTTTCCGGGCAGGCACAATGGCTGACTGAAAAGCTGTTTGGAGTTATCATTTATATCGTTTTGGGTTTTATTGCTCTCGATTATCGTCGGGTGCACAGTCAGCAGGTGCGCATTATTGCCTTCCCGCTGGCGCTGGTGGTGCTGTACATCATCATTAAACTCGCCACCACAAAAGTACCGTTACTGGGGTAAGTCATGAGATCGTTAGCTGATTTCGAATTTAATAAAGCGCCGCTGTGCGAAGGCATGATCCTGGCTTGCGAAGCAATCCGCCGCGATTTTCCCTCGCAAGATGTATACGACGAACTGGAGCGTCTCGTTAATCTGGCGAAGGAAGAAATTAGCCAGCTTCTGCCTTTAGAAGAGCAGCTGGAAAAATTGATCGCGCTGTTTTACGGCGAATGGGGATTTAAAGCCTCACGCGGTGTTTATCGTCTTTCCGATGCACTATGGTTGGATCAGGTGTTAAAAAATCGGCAGGGCAGTGCGGTATCATTAGGCGCCGTTTTGGTGTGGGTCGCTAATCGTCTCGATTTGCCGCTGATGCCGGTGATTTTCCCGACGCAGCTTATATTGCGCATTGAATGTCCGGATGGCGAAATTTGGTTGATTAACCCTTTTAACGGTGAATCGTTAAGCGAACATATGCTGGATGTATGGTTAAAGGGAAATATCAGCCCGTCGGCGGAACTGTTTTATGAAGACCTGGATGAAGCCGATAACATTGAGGTTATCCGCAAACTATTGGATACGCTGAAAGCGTCGCTGATGGAAGAAAATCAGATGGAACTGGCATTACGCACCAGCGAGGCCTTATTACAGTTCAACCCTGAAGATCCGTATGAAATTCGCGATCGTGGGTTGATTTACGCGCAACTGGATTGCGAACACGTTGCGTTAAATGATTTAAGTTATTTCGTTGAACAGTGTCCGGAAGACCCGATCAGCGAAATGATTCGTGCGCAAATTAATAACATCGCGCATAAACATATTGTGCTGCATTAATTAATCGACATTTTACTTAAGATTAAGGCGATCCTATGAAACAAAAAGTGGTTAGCATTGGCGACATCAACGTAGCAAATGACCTGCCGTTCGTGCTGTTTGGCGGTATGAACGTGCTGGAATCTCGCGATCTGGCGATGCGCATTTGCGAACACTACGTAACCGTGACCCAGAAACTGGGTATCCCTTACGTGTTCAAAGCCTCTTTTGACAAAGCCAACCGCTCCTCTATCCACTCTTATCGTGGACCGGGCCTGGAAGAAGGGATGAAAATCTTCCAGGAATTGAAGCAAACTTTTGGCGTGAAAATTATCACCGACGTTCACGAACCAAGCCAGGCACAGCCAGTTGCTGATGTTGTGGATGTGATCCAGTTACCGGCATTTCTCGCTCGTCAGACTGACCTGGTGGAAGCCATGGCGAAAACCGGTGCGGTAATTAACGTCAAAAAACCGCAGTTTGTCAGCCCGGGTCAGATGGGTAACATCGTTGATAAATTCAAAGAAGGCGGCAACGATAAAGTGATTCTTTGCGATCGCGGCGCTAACTTTGGCTACGACAACCTGGTTGTCGATATGCTGGGTTTCAGCATTATGAAGAAAGTGTCTGGTAACTCGCCGGTGATTTTCGACGTGACCCACGCACTGCAATGCCGCGATCCGTTTGGCGCAGCTTCCGGCGGTCGTCGTGCTCAGGTGGCTGAGCTGGCACGAGCCGGTATGGCGGTAGGTCTGGCGGGGCTGTTTATTGAAGCTCATCCGGATCCGGAACATGCGAAATGTGATGGCCCATCCGCGCTGCCGCTGGCTAAACTGGAACCGTTCCTCAAGCAGATGAAAGCGATTGATGATCTGGTGAAAGGTTTCGAAGAACTGGATACCAGCAAGTAATCTTTTTTGCTTGAAAAATAAAGTCTTAGCGTTCTGCGTTAAGACTTTTTTCATGGGTGCCAGATACAAAAAAGGCCACAGGCTGTTACCCCTGCGGCCGGTTTCGGGCGCATATTGCCATCACGGCAGCCTGACGCCCGTTTTCGCCTTACTTCCGGTTACGCCACCAGCTGACAATCGCTGCGGTAATAATTCCCGCCAGGATCGGTGCTGCCAGGTCGTGCCAGAAAATCATGGCAAACTGCGCGAGCGTCATATAGCCGCCTTGTTGTAATGACAACATTTTGCGGCTATTCTTGAATTGTTGATGGTTCAAAATTAGCCCCCGTTCTGTTGTCAGGTTTTACCTCTCAACGTGCGGGGGTTTTCTCTTTCCAGCAACCAATGCCACCAGGGATAAAGC
>NZ_AEJZ01000119.1:0-13455 GCF_000208525.1 Escherichia sp. TW14182 | reverse complement strand
GATAAGACGCGCCAGCGTCGCATCAGGCATTCACGTTCACTCCCGCGCACCAAACAACGCTGCCAGCCCGCTACGTCGCTCGGTACGAGTGGCGATTGCCGCACTCAAAATACGCTCATCGGCATACAGAGACAAACGTCGACGCGCGCGGGTTACCGCAGTGTAAACCAGTTCTCGCGTTACTACCGGTGTACGCTGGCTCGGTAAAATCAACGCCGCATGGTCGAACTCCGATCCCTGCGATTTATGTACCGTCATCGCCCATGTGGTTTCGTGCTCTGGCAGGCGGCTCGGTTGCACAGACTTAATATTGCCGTCCGGCATCGCAAACCAGACGCGCGTCCCCTGCCCGCGATCCAGCGCAATACCGATATCGCCATTAAACAACCCAAGCGCGCTGTCATTACGGGCAATCATCACCGGTCGGCCTTCGTACCAACGAGAGTGCAGATGACGATGAATTTTGCGCTTCTGTTGCATAAACTGCTCAATTCGCTCATTCAGTCCAGCCACGCCAAACGGCCCTTCCCGCAGGGCGCACAAAAGCTGGTACTCATTGAACGCCTGAATGATTAAATCCGGCTCGGCACGCGCTTGCAGCAGATCCAGATAACGTCCGTAACCCGCAAGAGCTTCCTCAAGCATCGCAATATAGTCTTCGCCGTTCTGCAAAAGCCGTTTTTCGATGTCAGTAAAATCCTGCTGAAAAACCGTTTTCACTGCCGTTTTATCACCACGGTTGATCGCCGCAGCTAACTGACCAATGCCAGAATCGCTGCCGAAACGATAGCTTTTTTGCAGCAGGCAGAGACTGTCACGCAAAGATGCCGCTTCTGTGCCAGTTCCTGCCGGAACGTGAGTTCCCGTCAGGCGGCTTAGCTGCCCGGCACGCTCGGCGGTAAAGCCGGCGTTGGCATAAGCACAGATATCGCCCAGCACAGCCCCTGCCTCAACCGAGGCCAGTTGATCGCGATCGCCAAGAAAGATAACTCGCGCATGATCGGGCAAGGCGTCGATCAGCCTCGACATCATAGGCAGATCGATCATTGATGCTTCATCTACCACCAGCACATCAAGATGCAGCGGGTTACCGGCATGATGACGTAAACGCTGGCTACCTGGCTGCGCACCCAGCAATCGGTGCAAAGTGCTGGCATCTTCCGGAATGCGTTTCTTTTGTTCATCGGTCAGCGGTAACTGGCGCAAAGCCTTGCCAAGCGATTCGGTTAAGCGCGCAGCAGCTTTCCCCGTTGGCGCGGCCAGTCGGATACGGCAGCGTTCACCGTCGGCCATCTGAATTAACGCAGCCAACAACTTCGCCACGGTGGTCGTTTTACCGGTGCCAGGGCCGCCGGAAATCACCGAGATCCGCCGCGTCAGCGCCACCGCTGCCGCCACTTTTTGCCAGTTAATTTCATCGCTTACTGGAAAAAGTTTGTCCAGGGTTTGCGCCAGTAGAGCTTCATCCACCTCAATGGCATGATTCACTTCGTTGAAAAATCGCGCCACTGTGCGCTCATTACACCACATGCGATTCAGGTAAAGACGATCGCCACAGAGGATCATTGGCGTTGGTTCATCTCCCCGGCTGACCGCTTGTGAAGCCAGCAAGCACTCTTCCCAATTTTGTAGCTCACCGATTTCACTGACACAGGTCGCCAACAGCGGATGCGACGCCTCGTTATTTTCCAGTCGTGAAAGCGGCAAACAGACGTGTCCCTCTCCGGCATCATGACTTAACAGTGCCGCCGCGAGGGTGACGGCAGGATGTTCATCACCCGCCACAGTCAGGGCAAATTGCACATCCAGCGGGCGTAGCTGTTTGTGCTCCACAGCTTCCAGTAATTGCTTTTGCAATTTCATTACGCCTCCTCCAGGGTCATACCGGCAAACATCTCATCCATCAGGTCAATCAACCCTGCGTTGGGTCGGGTCGCGTAGATCCCTTGTTGCGGATGTTCTTTATCAACGCCACGCAGGAACAGATAAATAACGCCACCAAAGTGACGCTCATAGTCGTAATCAGCAATTCGATGGCGCAGATAACGATGCAGCGCCAGGGTATAAAGCTGATATTGCAGATCATAGCGGTGTGCCTGCATCGCCGCTGCCATAGCCTGTTGGGTGTAAGCCGAACTGTCTTCACCCAACCAGTTAGATTTATAGTCGAGCAGGTAATAACGCCCTTCGTGACGGAACACCAGGTCGATAAAGCCTTTTAACATGCCGCGTACCTGCATGAACTCCAGCGGCGGACAGCCAGCGGATAGCGAGTCAAACTGGCGGATTAGCGCATCAAGCTGGCTGGCAATAAGCGGCTCGCTAATCGGCAGGTAAAACTCCATCTCCACCTGTTTATCGCGGGCGGAAAGCTGACTCAGAGTGACGCCAGTTTCATTGAGCGGCGCCTGAAGAATAGCGGTGATCCACTCAGTCAACACCGGTTCCCACTGCGGTTCAAAGCCGCCAAGTTCCAGTTTTTCCCGCACCCAGTTCGGGGCAACCGGCTGGGTAAAATCGAGGTCTTCAAACAAACTGTGCAAGAACGTCCCCGGTGACGCACCGCGCGGAAACTGATGTGGTGTTAACGTCGGTTCTTCAACGACGCTGGCAACGCCTGTAGCATCGACATCCAGCCGAGGCATCAAATCCTGGGCGATACCGTGACCACGCTGTTGCAAACCAGAGTAGCTGGTGACGCGCCAGTTATCGCCGGGCAATCGTTGTAGCGTCTTCGCATTCAGTTCAGCTGTAGAAACATCATTAACCTGCCACGGTTGATTATCACCCGTTTGCGCCGTTTGCCAGGCTATATCCTCATCGCATAGTGCCTCAATACAGGCGCGAAGCCCTGCCGCATCTTGCGGTTCCCCTTTTTGCAGCAAACGCCCGAGCGCACTTTGGTGGACGTCGGTGTCACCTTTTTTATCACCACGACGGCGCACCAGCGGCGCAACGCCGAGACTGCAATGCCAGACCGAACGCGTCAGCGCCACGTAAAGCAAACGCAGATCTTCCGCCAGACGCTCTGCCTCGGCGAGATCGACGCTTTCTGGCGCAGCGTTAAGATCAAGTACAGCCTCAAATGAATGACGATCGTGATAGAACGCCTGATCCTGGACGCGAAAATTGGTAATAAACGGCAACCAGACCAGCGGATATTCCAGCCCTTTTGATTTATGGATCGTGACGATCTGCACCAGATGTTTGTCACTTTCGAGGCGCATTTGCTGGCTGGAGGCATTACTGTCGGGTTCGAGGATATGTTGCGATAACCAGCGTACCAGCGCATGTTCACTTTCCAGCTGCGTTCCGGCTTCTTGTAGCAGTTCGCTGATATGCAAGATATCGGTAAGACGCCGCTCGCCACCTGCCGTGGCCAGCAGGTTTTCTGCAATGTTGCGCGCCGACATCAGCGCCCGCAGCATCGGCATAACGCCGCGTTTGCGCCAGATTTGTCGATATCCATCAAATTCTTCGACGACTGCATCCCACGCATTTTCGTCATCATTCAATGTTTCGATATCCAGGGCGTTCAACCCCATCATCGACGTTGCTAACGCACTGCGCAGAGTGTTCTCACGTTCAGGCGTCATTACAGCCTGCAACAGCCAAAGCATCTCCTGCGCTTCCAGTGTTTCAAAAACACTGTCGCGGTTCGAAAGGTAAACGGAAGGGATTTCCAGCAGCGTTAAGGCATCGCGCACCTGGGCGGCCTCCTGGCGGCTGCGTACCAGCACACTGATGTCCGAGGCGCGAACAGGACGCGCGGTGTCGCCATTCATCAGCAATGCTTCGCCCCGCTGCCCGGCCTGTAGCCAGTCGCGGATTTGCGCAGCACATACCTGCGCCATGGTACTTTGATAATCGCCAATACCGCAGCTTTCACCTTCCATCAGCCACATTTTCATCGCCGGCTGCGTTTCACCTTTAAATACAAAACGCAGTGCCTGATTTTTTCCGGCTGATTTCACTGGAATAAACGGAATTTCGCGGAACATGAACGCGTCATCAGCCTGGCTGAAAAGTTTGTTCACACTGTTCACCATTCCCGGCGCAGAACGCCAGTTGGTATCTAAGGTGTAGTGAGCGTGAACTTCGCTACGCGCCTTCATGTAGGTGAAAATGTCTGCGCCACGGAATGCGTAAATGGCCTGCTTCGGGTCACCAATCAGCAATAACGCCGTTTCCGGCTGATGGTGCCAGATACGGCGGAAAATCCGGTACTGCTGGGGGTCGGTATCCTGAAATTCGTCGATCATTGCCACTGGAAAGCGCGTACGGATCGCCGTTGCCAGCGCCTCTCCGCTTTCGCTACGCAGCGCGGAATCGAGCCGACTTAGCATGTCATCAAAGCCCAGTTCGCCACGGCGGCGTTTTTCGCGCGCTACTGTTTCGCGGATCTCAGCCAATGCGCGGGTGATCACCACATCACGGATCGACAATGGTTCGGCAAGCAGTTGATCGATCGCCTCAAACAGCGGATGTCGCGGTGTTTCCCCCCCGGCCTTCGTGCGATCTTCTAAGAAACGCTGAGAGAATTTTTCCAGCGACTCTGGCAACTGATAACTGTTGGTCTCTTCTTCTGCCCAGGCGCTGATCTTGTCTATCCATTTAGCCTGATTGCTACGGTTAAACTTGCGGCGATCAATACCGGAAGATTCGATCAGCGCATCCAGTTCACCTACTGCGTCACGCCACTGCTGTTTTACGGCATCGATACGCGCCACAATTTGCGCATGGCGGGAAGCCAGAGTTTCATCATCGGGCGGCGGCGCTTTGATAACCGGCGCTTCCCCTTGCAGATAACGGTTAATATCTCGCAGTAACGCCTGCGGCCCTTTCCAGGTTTCAAAGACGACCTGGGCAATTTCACGCGGTAACGGGTAGCAATGGCGACGCCAGAAATCGGCGCAGGCCTGGTAGCGCAGTAGAGACTCGTCTTCAATCAGCTGCTGCTCAAACAACATGCCGGATTCAAAGGCATTCAGGTTGAGCATTCGCTGGCAAAAACCGTGGATGGTAAAGACTGCTGCTTCATCCATCTGTCGCTCAGCTAACAGCAACCACTGCGCGGCTTGCGCTTTATCGTCGATCTCCTCCAGCAGGCGTGCATACAGCGGATTGTCGGTGGTTTCACGCAGACAGGCGATGCGTAATTCATGAATATTGCTACGGATACGACCGCGCAATTCTGCAGTGGCAGCCTCGGTAAAGGTTACTACCAGCAGTTCTTCAACGGTCAATGGGCGGGGAAAGGCGGAGGAACCGCCTAGTCCAAGTAACAGGCGCAAATAGAGCGCCGCAATCGTAAAGGTTTTGCCTGTGCCGGCAGAGGCTTCAATCAGGCGCTCGCCCTGTAAGGGCAAGCGCAAAGGATCTAGTGTCTCGGCGACATCACTCATTCTTTTCACTCATCAGGGGCATTGTTTGCTGCAACGCGCTGACGTTCTCCCATACTTTCCAGCCTTCAGGATGCACATATTCGGCTTTCCCGTTCTGGCTGCCGGAAATCTGCGACAGGATAGCCATGCCTTGCGGCTCGACCACCGCCTGATGGAAGAAATCGGCCAGTTTTTGCGGCGTCAGCAGTTTTATCTGTGCCACGATTTTATCACGCGAATCGAAGCGCATATTGCCGCGATCGAAATCTTTACTTAACTTCGATGCTTCTTCGCCGAGCGTTTGCGGTGCCTGCAGCATCTGGGTAATCACCGCCTGCTGGATTTGGGCAAACTCTTCTGGCTTCATCGCCCGCAATTTTGCCTCTGCGGTTGGGAAAAAGGCTTTGTATCGCTCCCACAGGTATGAGGGCTGTTTATCATTGCTTTGCAGCAAGAAGCCCATGCCCCACTGGCGACCCACACTCATAGGAAACGCGAACACGGCATAGCCCAACTGTTCTTCGGTACGCAACTGATTGTAGAACCACGGCTGAACAATCTGCGCCAGCAGAGAACTGTAGGCTGAACTGGTGTATTCATCGTAGCCAGTCGGTACGAAAACCGCTGCCAGGGCAGAGTCGGTACTGTTACCGGCTTTTTCAAAGATGACGGACTGTTTTTTCTCAACCACTACATCTTTGTTACGACACCACTCTGAACCATCAGCGCCCAACTGTTTTTGCACATCGCGTGCCAGCGTTGTTGCCTGGGCTTCGGTCATGTTGCCGATAACCATAAACTCTGGTCGAGCCCCTGATTTTAAGGCGTCGCGATAGGCCAGCACTTCTTTCAAAGTAATGGAGGGCAAAATTTTACGTCGCTCATCTCGCGAGAAGTATGGCACCTGCGAGAGCATTTGCGCGGGCATAATCGCCTGCTCAAACGCTTTGCCCTTTTCTGCGGAATCCATCATCTGGTTATACCAGGATTTCGCCTGCTCAAGCTGATCTTCCGTAGCGGTATAGCTAAAGTAGCCCTCCAGCAGAGCCTGGAAAAGCTGCGGCAGCCGCTGAGTGTAACCATTAGCATTGACCATAAGGCCGTTGTTAGCGTTGGTGGAAAAACTAATGCCACCAACTGACGCCTGGTTGCTTAACTGATCAAGCGCCAGCCCTGCGAGATAATCATTGAGCGCAAACATTACCTGATTACGGGCGCTGTCCATGGCTTTCGGGTTACGCAAAATCAGGCTGACATCAGCTTTGGGTTCGCTGGCAAAATAGCGGCTTGGCGCATACACCACACGCAGATTCGACTCATCAACAATCAGCTCTGGATGGTCGTATTTCTTCTCTGACTTAATCAGCGAGAAATCGTCAGGAATATAGGGGTTAAGCTCCGGCAAGGAGAGCGCAATGTCGGCGGCTTTTTTCTGCCAGTCAGCGAAGGTTTGTGCGCTGATTTTATCGACCTGATACGGCGCATCGACAAAGTAAGCCGTTTTATTGTGCGGCTCTTTCGGGCTGATATACCAGATACGCGCGTTCTGCGGCGTCATCATCGCCAGACGTTCTTTTACTGCTTTAGCATCGTACCGATCGGCAATATTGACTGCATCCAGCGTATGCTCAACAGGAACGCGAATCATGGTATCCGCCAACCATTCGACGTAATCCATATCACGGGTGATTGACGGATAACGGAAGTCGATATCCAGCACATTCGCCAGCTCATCGAAATACTGTTTATCAATCCCTTTTTCGCGTAACAGATTGAGGTAGCTGAAAATGGCCGCCACAACCTGATCGCGATTCGCCAGACCTTTATCGGTTAAGGACGCAGAAATCGCTAATACGCCGCTGTTACCGTTGACGATAGGATCGGAGTTGGCGCTAATGCCCTCAACTAATCCCTGCTTTTGCAGCCAGTCAGAAAGTGTACCTGGGCTGCGATTACCAATCAGATAGGTAATCAACTCATCCGTTTTACTACGGAACTTCTCCGAGTTGTTATCGATGCGAAACTCGACGCGCAGCACTTTACGCGGCAGCGCCGGGACGTAATGAATGATAATGCCCTTTTGCGCGTCGGTGACTACCGGCACGGTGATTTCCGGTTTCTGACTTTCTTTGTTAGGCACGCGACCGAAGGTGTCCGCTGCCATTTTTGCCAGTTCCGGCAATGGTTTGTTGCTGTAGATAACCGCCTTCATCAGATTGGCAGAGTAATATTTCTCATGGAAATCTTTCAGCGCCTGCTGCACAGGATTACCGGGTTTGTCGCTTAAGGTTTCCAGGTTACCGCCAGAAAACTTTGAACCAGGGTGCGCCGGGTTAATCGTTTCTGCGCTGACCTGCGCCATGCGCATCCCGTCACGCGTGCGCGCCATGGTTAATTCAGCGTTCACTGCATTACGTTCACGTTCGGCATATTTCTTGTCGAGCAAGGGTTCTGCAATAGCATCGGCCAGGCGATCTACCGCACCGGGCAAGGCATCGTTCTCAACTTCCAGATAGAAAGCCGTGCGATATGGTGCCGTGCTGGCATTGTGACTGCCGCCGTGCATTTTAAGATATTCAGCGAGGCTATCTGCTTGAGGGTACTTTTTCGAACCCATCAGACTCATATGTTCAAGGTAATGTGCCAGCCCCTGATACGCTTCAGGATCTTCCAGCGACCCAACGGGCACTACCAGCGCCGAAAGCGATTTAACCGCCTGCGGATCAGAAACCAGCAAGACCACCATACCGTTATCCAGACGTATAGCCTGATACTGGCGATTATCTTTATCACTTTTACGGATGGTTTCCTGAATCGGCTGCCATCCCGTTTCTGCCTGACTTAAGGGTGCCCAAAGGGCAACAAACAACAGTAATGCTTTGAACCAGGTGCTGCGGGGCATTCACGAACCTCATTATCAACTTTATTTTTCAACCAGATTCAATAAATTAAAGAAAATCATCCGGCAGAATATAATCTTGTGCTGAACGAGTCAGCCTGTGTCTATATAACCATCAGTCCGTGACTGGTGCGCATCATAAAGCAAGCAGATGGATTGCGCAATTTTTATACAGAACTCATGATTGATTAAAACGAAATAGCGGTAACAAGAAACGCTGCGACTGATCAACGATGGCTTCCATTGTCTCTGGCGTTAATTGCCGCCAGAGCCGTTGATACCAGATATCATCACCTTCACCACGCACCATCATGTTGCCCTCGTAAGCCTGAAGGAATTTCGTTCGAGCTTTTTGCAACGTGGAATCGTCATCCAGCATGGCATCGTTTGCCGCGTCATAACAGGTTTTTAGCCATGCGCCGCCACTTTCAGGTAACACCAGCAACGGCGCGGACATTCCTTCACGATACCCCTCAATCAGTTGTGAGAGGTAATGTAAAGCCTGTTCGGCTGCAAGCGGCGGGAAACGCCACTCGCCGTCTTTGCGTAGAAAAAGGCGGCTTTCACCGTTACCACCACTGGCACAGTAGACAAGGTGTTCTAACCAAAGTTGCATTCCCTGTGCCACACTGAGCAAAGAGGGACGCCAGCGCAGCAGGCCATCCGGCTGAACCTGCGGCAACCACCCAGTAATCTGCACACCGTTGCACGCGAGATCGATTTCCATACTCTGCCCCGGCTGGCGACAGGCAATGACTCTGTCGGCAAGCTGCTGCATCTCCTGACACTGCGTTTCCCAGAAAATTTCACCAAAAGCACCGTACGGTAAATCCCCTGCCGCCCGGAAGCGGCGGAACAAGCGTTCTGCATCATCCTGATCCACCAACGCATTTAATAACTGCTGATTGATTTGATAACGGCTAAGCCCTTCGAGAATAAATGGCTCGGTATCGGGAATTTCGCTGTCTTCGGTACGAAAATGCACCTGTAAACGCATCTGGAAAAACGCTCGCACCGGATGCGCCCAGAATCGTTGTAGCGTTTCCAGCGGCACGGTTTCTGGCAAGGTAAACGGTAAAGGCTGGACAAATTCAGAATGCGCCTTGCCTGCCTGGCTGGCTGCCGGTAGCCACTCACGCGCATAGCTTTGTAACTCGCCAGGCTGGTAGTTTTGCGGATCAAACGGCATCCGGGTATGGAGGCACGTAAGATGCTCTTTTACTCTTGCCTCGCTTTCATCACAGTTAAGCTCTTCATCACCCGGCAGATAATGACTTTGTCCGATGTAGTCGATCAGTTCCTGCACCAGCACCGACGGGAAACGTTCACTGTTATCCTGGATGGAACGCCCGATATAGCTGATATAGAGTTTTTGCTGCGCGGAAATTAACGCTTCCAGGAACAGATAGCGGTCGTCATCGCGACGGCTACGGTCGCCACGCTTCGGTTTCTGGCTCATTAAATCAAAGCCCAATGGTGCAAGCTGGCGTGGGTAAACGCCATCGTTCATCCCCAGCAGGCAAACCACTTTGAACGGGATTGAACGCATTGGCATCAGCGTACAAATGTTAACCGGACCCGCAAGAAAACGCTGGCTGATACGTTCTTGATCGAGGCGTTGTGCCAGTTCATCACGTAACAGTGACAGCGGCACCGCGTCGCCATACTGCGCACCTAAACCTTCGGCGATAATCGCTTGCCACTGCTGCTCAATAAGCGTCATCGCCGCTTCGGTTTCCGCATCCGGCAGGAAGAAGGCGTTGAGCATATCGCGACAAACCGGCAGCCACTCCTCAAGCGGACGCTCCTGCGCCAGGCCGCGACGCCAGATATTCAGTTGCATTAGCAGTGACGCCAGATGCCCTACCAGTTCTGCAATTAAGCCGCTCGATTCGTCATAAGGAAGAACCGATTGCCACTCGCCCTGGGCGCTCTCCATTGCATAGCCCAGCAACATGCGTGTCAGGCCAAATCGCCAGGTGTGTTGTCCGGTGGCGGGGAGTTCCAGCTCGCGAACGTTGTCGTCATCAATCCCCCAGCGAATGCCGGATTCATTAACCCACAGACGTAAATAACGTAGCCCTTCTTCGGTGATATCAAACCGCGCCGCCAGTACCGGCACGTCCAGCAGCGCCAGCACGTCCTCTGACACAAAGCGGCTGTCTGGCAGTGATAACAGGCTGATAAACGCTTCCAGCACCGGATGCGACTGCCGCGCCCGACGGTCGGAAATGGCATAAGGCAGGTAACGATCCGCAGGCGCGCTACCAAATACAGCCTGAATAAACGGACTGTAGCTATCGATGTCGGCCACCATCACGATGATGTCGCGTGGAGTAAGTGTCGGATCTTCTTCCAGCATCGCCAGCAGGCGATCGTGCAAAACTTCCACTTCGCGCTGCGGGCTGTGGCATACGTGGAAGGTGACGCTGTTATCCTGCGGATCAAGCAGACGTTTGTTGTCGCTGCGGGAAAACTCGCTCAGATTCACGCCTGCGACCGCACGGTTTTCCAGTTCCAGAATATCGGACTGGATGTTATGCAACAGGCTGTCTGGCGTGACATCAACGAATGCGTCCAGCTCCTGACTGCTCTGGAGATCGGCAAGCAGATAGATGTAGTCGCGCCCCAGTTTGCCCCACGAGGCCAGTAGCGGGTTACCAACATCCTGTTCGCCGTCGCTGTTAAACAACTGTCCGGCGTTTTCGCTATCGCGGAATAGCGGCAATTCGCGATCTTCAAAACTGTGTCGCCGCTGGCGAGTCAGCAGTTTCGCCAGATAAGCCGGATCTTTAATATCGCCCCAGTAATAGCGACAGGGGTTGGTAAACAGAAGATGGATTTCAATATGTTTACCCAGCGCCTGTAGCGCCTGTAGATAAACAGGCGGTAACGCGGAAATACCGCATATAAAGACACGCGAAGGTAACCCCGGCGGGCAGGTCGTCGCGGACTCCAGCGTTTCGATAAAGCGTTGATAGAGATTGGCACGGTGCCAGCGCGGTTGCCCCAGTTCATGGGTATATTCCACCAGCGCCTTCCACAAGGGAGCTTGCCAGGCCTGCGCTTCTCCCAGCCCTTCAACCAGGCGCCCCGCTTCCCACTGTGCCAGCCAGTCCGGGCGATAGACCAGATACTGGTCAAACAGATCCGCCGCTTTTGAGGAAAGCTGAAACAGCTTGCGCTTGTCGCTATCGTCAGTCAGGTAATGACGCAACAGGGTAAAATCTTCGCGATCCAGCAGTTGCGGCAGCAGAGTCATCAGTTTCCAGCTCATGCTCTGTTTGTTGAAGGCGCTCTCTTTGGGGATCTCCGGCAATACGCGGACGAACATATCCCAGATAAAGCTCGCCGGCAGCGGGAAATCAATGTTTGCCGCAATGCCGAACTTCTGCGACAGCGTCATTTGCAGCCACTGCGCCATACCGGTACTTTGCACCAGAATCATTTCTGGTTCGAAAGGATCGTCCAGCCGTTCGCGTTCGACGATAAACTCCATCAACGCTTCCAGCACGTCCAGACGATTGGAATGGTAGACCCTTAACATAGCGGCTCCTGACTACTGACGATTCGGGCAATGCAGGCGGGTCATCTCGCCTTCTCTGCCCCCGGGTGAAATTAACGTAACGCTGATGCTGACACATCCCGCCTGCGATGTCTGCATTCGGTTAACCTGCCAGTTGGCAGGTGGCGAAATCGCGCGCAGTTGCGTTTGCTGCCAGCCGTGCCGCCAGAGTTGCAGATACTGGTTTCTGCTGGCAAGACTGTTCATTAATGTTCTCTGATACCCCGATAACGCAGTGACAATCATCACCATCAGCACCATCGCCAACATCACTTCCGGCAGGCTAAAGCCTTGTTGATTCTTCAGGGAAGCTGACATAACGCCCCCTCTTTCTGCGGACAAAAATCACTCCAACCGCGTGGCGAAAAAACAATGTTTCCATCGTTCACTTCGCCTGTTCGCCACAATGAAACGCCTTCATAACCGGCAATCAGCAAGATTTCATTATCTGCCAGTAAACGCAGACAAACCCGGGCACCGGTTGCAGCGTACTGTGAGCACTGAACTGCGGGCTGCGTCTGCCAAGAGTGCATTCTGCCCCATTCCAGCGCCGACTGTACGATAGCCTGGCGACGCAATGACTGGCTTTCCATAGTCACCTGAGAGGCAAAACTGCGATCCTGTTGGCTCATTCCCTGTAGCAGCAAACAGCCCAAAACCAGCAACATCAGAACCAGTGCCAGCGATGATACTCCCCGTTCACGGTTCACAGGTTGAATCCTGTTACGCTATAACTGGCATCCACCACAGTTTGTGGTTCAGCCTTACTGGCACCGCGCATATTAACCGTCAACATCGGCGAAAACCCACTGACATCCTGACGTATGACCTGAAAAGTCTTGATAATGATGGCATCCGGATTAGTGACTTTATCCCAACCCTTACCTTCACAAGATGTCGCACCGCGTAATGTTTCCAGCACATGCTCCTTCAGACGAAATCCAATCTGGTCGGACTCTTTTACCGGTTCGCGATCCCAGATACCGTTACTGTTCGCATCCCACTGAACAATGATGCAGTCACCCTGCCCGACAATGACCAGCCCCTCGCCAGTGCAGCTACCATGACAATAACCCGCTCTCTGGAGATGCTTCGCGACTGTAAATATCCGCAGCCAGATTTCATCTTCCAGCGCCAGCTTACGGGCGCTCGTCAAACTTTCACGCTGTAATGCAGGCAGAAATCGTGCAGCCCCCAGCAACAGTACGCTACTGATCGCCATAGCAATCAAAACTTCCAGCAGAGAAAATCCTTGCTCTTTTACAGACATCCTTCTGTTTCTCCTTGCTGGCAAAGCCGGAGCCTTCCCCACGGCGAAACCACCAGCCACCACTCGCCCGTTGAGTTTTTGAAGCGAATATGCCCTGCCCATGCGGTATTGCGCAGGCCAAAGAAAGTGAGCGAAGGCGTCAGGTCGCTCATTTCTACGTCGGGCCAGCGTGGCACGAAGAGCAGCGGTGAACTGCCATGACAGGCATTCGCCCCTGCGGCAGAACTCACAAGACACCATAACTTCCCCTCCCTGATGACGCTGATACTGTGGTCGCGGTTATGCCAGTTGGCATCCTCACGTAAATAGAGCAAATAGTCCCGCGCCTGGCTGGCGG
>NZ_AEJZ01000120.1:0-23106 GCF_000208525.1 Escherichia sp. TW14182 | reverse complement strand
CCGCATTAGCGCGATCGCCATTCTGGGAATACGCCTGCCCCAGCGCCCCAAATATGGCACCAGAGTCAGGATTATCAATATTAAGTATTTTCAACTGACGAATCGCTTCGTTGCGACGGGAGGCAATTTGCGTCATTGCCCCCCAGTATTCCAGCGCCATTTCGATATCTGGCGGTGCCCCGTTAAATAGCTTGTCGTAACTGTCGATAGCCTCTTTATGTCGCCCGGAAATAGCTTGTAAGCGTGCCATTTGCAGTGCCTGACGCCCCTCAGGCGAAGAAAGTCGCATGGCCGTGCGCGATGCTTTATATATTTTTGAATCAGGAGCGAACAGGGAAAGTCTGGCAAGTTGTTTTTGCGCACCTTCAATATCCCCCTTACGCAGCAGATAGCGAAAACGCGCCGCAACGACATCTGGATTATCAGGTTCCGCCAATTCAAGACGATAAAGCGACTGTTCGACCAGATCTTCACGATGAATGTCTTCGCCTAACCGAATCTGCGCCATTAACAGCTTGTGTGCAGTTGGAGTGGCTTTCGCCATCGACATTACCGCCAAACCAAGGGATATTGTGAGTAAATTTAGGGTGAATTTGTACATGCCTGTCTCAATCAGGTGTTAACTCACTTTTTATTAAAAACAGAACGGGCGCAGCTCCCTGCCTGTATAAAGTCAGGACAGAATGGAGCCGCAAAATAGAAATGATGATGAATTACTGTTGATGAGGGTTCAGACGACGGCGACTAATGGTACGTAACAGACGCCATACTACCCACGCCAATAGCACCACACTGAGAGTTGCCAGGACTGCCAGTAGAATGGGATGTCTGGCTAACACATATTGCACTCGTTCAATCCAGGGGAGATGCCCAACGTAATAAGTATCTCCAACCTGTAAACTATTGACGCCAGATTCGCGAATAACCGCGACTGAACCAAAAATATTGCCGCGTTTTGTACTATTAATTAACGCATTGTTGAGTAGCGTATCGCCGCGTGATCCCTCGGACATTAAAGCAATTACGCTACGTTGGGCATGATATGGGGACTGAAAACCAACTATCGCCGCCATTGACAATGGAGAATTTATAGTTGTTTGTATTTCAGGTTTTTGATCGTTTTTATCTGCCATAATTTTTGCGTAATCAGTGTTCCGCATTGGGCTTTTTACCCAACTCGTTGTTGCCTCAATGAGCAGATTAATTTGCTGATTGTCTGCAAATTCTTGCGGAAGTGTTCCTATAAGCAGAATATCTGAATCCTTACCCTGGACAGAACCTATATCATCAGTAATTGTCAGATTAATTGCCGGAAATCCAGTTTGAGCACCAATCAGTCCAAGGGTATTTAATAATGTTTCAACTTGCGTTGTACCAGGGTTTTCAGGCATAACCACAACCGTTTCTGATAGATCGGCCATGCGGCTAAATGGAAAGCCTGAGCTGGCAAAAGCGCGTAAATCTGGCATTGCGATAAAGTGATGGTACTTTGAAAAATCGATAGTGGAATCATCTGCAATAACCGCATGATTTTTTAGAGGCCTGGAAATAATACAGCTATCAGCATCAGAACGCGGCATTGTATTAATGTACTCAAAATTAAATCGCAATTGATTAAGCGCCCCCAACGTCAGCGCAGGAATGGTAATTCCATTATTACCATCCAACAATTCTTGCAATAACGGTAAACGTAACAACAATCTATCGGTAGCAGATTGCGGACTTAGCCGGAAAGATTCAAGGTACTGGTTATTAAGGCTGACATCCATGCGTGAACCACCTATCGTTGGCGTGGTATAGCGATAGTTAATCTTCATATCAACCCCACGATTACGCAATAGAAAAAGATCAGGTGGCAAATTAAATGAAACATTAATTGCCGCAGACTCCAGGCCACTTGCCTGTAACTGCCCTTCATAATTTTTAAGCTCTGCGAAAGTTACAGGACGGTCAGTGCGTACCCAGTTTGGCGCATCATAAGGTTTACGCGGCAGTAACGGCGTCACTTCATTTACGATCACACTATCGCCGCGAAAAAGTATATTTCCCTGTGCAAGGCCTTTTGCCGCCTGTAATAAATCTTTGTCATCGCGGCCCAAAAGTACCAGCAATTTGATAAAAGGATTTTGTGGATGACTGATCATTTTAATAACAGGCGCATTCACCAACGGATGCTCGCGCAGAAAGTCCGGGCGTCTATTGTTAGTGGCAAAGACCACTGCATTACTTTCCGGTAACTGGTTATAGAAAACCGGAAATCGGTGACCACGCCAGCCAGATTGCGCACCAAACCACGAAGCGACAATAGCTGATGCCTGCTGCAAACCAGTCTCAGGAGTACCGGCAAAAACCATCGGCAATGTATTAGTGCGGTTATCTCGCGGGTCAAAAAACGGTACAGGAAAATATGAAAGATCATTTTTCAGATTAAGTCTCTGAAATACCAGTTCAAGTTCACTGGTACGTCCAATATCAAGCCACAAATTGCTGCTGGTCGGGTTTTCACAGGCGCTCTGGTAGTGACTAATTAATTCGAGGCGCAAGCGATTAAAATCAGAAAAATACAATGGGTTAAGAGTTATTTCCGCCAGCGTTTTTTTCCCCAGTTGTTCTTTGGTAATCGGCAATACCCCCATCAACTCGTCATTAAGATAGACCTTAAGCTGTGACTGGACAGGGATCAGCGACGGTGATGGAGTGTATTCAAGTTTTAGTTTTGCTTCTGATACTATTTCATCGCTACGCATACCAAACTCAATTTGCCCCTGTGGGTTAACGCCATTCAGGACTATGTTTCCTGGAGCTGGTGCGATTTGTGTAAATGGGAGTTTAAAATGGCGAGACGACTCTTTCGCATAAGCAGAGATATTTGTCTTCTGGATAGATGGTAATACTTCTCCAGAGGAAGACTTACTGATTAATGTATCTGTAGCCGATGCTGTATTTGCCTGGTAAAAACATAATAACCCCAAGCCAATTATCGCAGCACTTAATCTCAAAAATTTTCTTTCCATTTTAAAAAATTCAACAACCATAATAAACACAAACAATATATTTAATTAGCAGTCAGAAATTAGAACTAACTTTTGGAACTGCTTTTCAGCGTCCGCAGAATATAAAAAACCATATTGCAATAACCTTTCAGAGAGATGAAACATATTTCAAAAAAACTCTTTAGAATATTGTCCCGTCTAATTTTATTATTCCACTCTTGCCATAATGAATCACGAGAAAACGTTGTCCTTACATAATTAACACTTTGTTCATAACTCATTGGCATAATCTTCAGACCAATTTTATTATTGTAAGCATGAACTATTTCTACCGGAATATCACATTTCCCGTTGCTATCATCCAGATAAAGAGACAATTGCTGTGCTTTAAGCATATCTTTTACGTCGGAGATATTATCAAGGGTTACACCTAATCCTCCTTCGGAAAAATCAAGAACAGAACAAGGATAGCGCCGTCCATCATCCAGTTGTATAACGCCCTTGAAAGAAACATCAATACGGGGAGAAAAACGCACCTGCTTTTGTTCAATAGAAACAGCCAAAGTTGCGCCAATAATAATTGCATTATAAAACAACCAGATTAAACAAAACAAATTCAAGATGGCAATATGCCCTTGCAAACTATAAACATTAATAACACCTATTATCAGCCCGATTACATTTAAAATAGCAAAAATAAGATAGGGATAGGAAATTCGCCAGTCAACAAACTTATTTTTTATCAGTCCCCCTTTGGCCGTAACGTTAAAACGACCTTTTGCTGGCGCAAGTAAAGCTACAAGCGTTGGTAGCGTAATATACCAGGCCAGAACCATTTCATAAATCTCATTCCAGAATGAATGTCTGTATTTACCTTGTACTCTTGAATTAGTTAAAATAATAACAAATAGATAAGGTAAAACATAAGACATAATATCTGCAACTGATGCATCGATCAGATTGACCGAAAAGAAAATAGGACATAACGGTGCGAACAAGAAAATCAGTCGTGGCACACCTGATAAAAAATGCATCATGCTGCTGAGATAGCAAAGGCGCTGTGATAATGTCAGCCCCTTGCCCAATAATGGATTGTCAATACGCAAGATTTGAATCATGCCTCGAGCCCACCGAATCCGTTGTCCAATATGAGCAGACAATGTTTCGGTGGCTAGCCCGGCAGCCAGAGGATAGCGAAGATACGCAGAGTTATAACCTGCACGATGCAAGCGTAACGACGTATGCGCATCTTCTGTTACTGTTTCGACTGCAATGCCTCCAACCTCATCCAGAGCAGATCTACGGATGATTGCACATGAACCACAAAAAAATGAAGCATTCCATGTATCCGTACCATTCTGGATTAATCCATAAAAAAGGTGTCCTTCATTTGGCTTTTGCCGGAACTGTCCCAAATTTCGCTCAAAAGGATCGGGGGAAAAAAAATGATGTGGTGTTTGCAACATAGATAATTTTTTATCGGCGATAAACCAGCCCATCGTTTTCTTTAAAAAAGAAACTGAGGGTATATGATCGCAATCGAAAATAGCAACAAATTCGCCATTAGCTATTTTAAGCGCATTATTTATATTTCCGGCCTTAGCATGTTCATGTGTTTCTCTTGCGACATAGTAAATTCCTGACTCGTTCGCGAATTTCCTGAACTCGTCCCTGGCGCCATCATCAAGGAGCCAGATATTTAGTTTATCCGTTGGCCAGTCTAAGGCCAACGCACCATAAACTGTATTCTTCACGACTGTAAAGGGTTCGTTATATGTGGGGATTAATATATCAACAACGGGCCATTCTTCTTTATTCTCTGGTAAGGGTATACTTTCTCGGTTCAGCGGGAAGCAAACCTGAAAGTAACCAAGTAATAAAACAAACCATGCATACGTTTCAGCAACTAATAGCGTGACTGAAAATAAACAGTCTGGAAATTCATCCAGAATTACTGAAGAAGAGTAACGCCACCATAGATATCGGGATGATAAGAGTATTCCAACACCCATTAGAATCAGAGTAATCATCCTTCCTTTGAGAAAATTAAGGAAGATAGCAGCGATACAAATAATAATTGAAAATAATGTTTGTTGATAAAATCCAAGGGGCTGTTCAATAATTGATAAAAAGACAAAACATAGCAGTATAGCAACAACCAAAAGGATTTTGTTTAATATTACTTTATTTTTTATGAGCATTGCACTTAACGATTCATTAATAATATAACTTGAACTGTGTGATTTTTATAAACATCGATGACCAATGCCATGCAAATTAAAATATCAACACCACGTTATCTGTGCTCGGCCATTTTGCTTACTTTTATATAACCGTTCATCTGCCAGCAATTTCAACCGTTCAATGTTATTCATGCACTCGTCTGTGCTGGCAACACCTATACTGCAACTACAATTTAACCCACCAATGGCGAAATGAACAACTCTGTGCAAAATTCTTGATAGCTTATTTTTATCTTTCTCATAATAAATAATAGCAAACTCATCACCGCCAAACCGGTATATTTCCCCTTCACGACGGGGTAACTCTTCTTTAATGATATTAACAAGTTTGATGAGTACTTCATCACCAAATAAATGACCAAACTTATCATTAATGGTTTTAAATTTATCCACATCAAATAGACACAGGTAGCCAAAACTTTTTCTCAGCATCTTGATTTCTTTATCAAAACTCCGGCGACCAGAAGCCCTGGTTAATGCATCACAAGTGCCAAAGTCATATATCTCTCGAATTGCATTAATCTCTTCCGTATTAAAGAATAGATTTTCTCCACGTAAATCATATTGATGATTCGACAATATAGATTCTTTTTCCAATCTACCCTTATTTATAATATCACGCAATAATTTGACATAATAAACATACATTATGACTGCAGATATTGCCGATGCAAAAACGAAAAACGCACATATATATAGATATTTACTTTTTTTATAGGCAACAATAAACATCATTTCTGGAAGATAAGAATACGACAGAGTGATAGCTGACATCTCAAATACTGCATCATTTATCAAAAAATCATCACCTGCGATTTTCTTTTCATTATCATTAATATCATAAAATGAGACATAGATATCTTCTCGTTCCCCTGATTGATTTCTTATCAAAGATAAATAACGTTCAGGATCTACCACTGATATCAAACTTGTACGTTTTGCAATGGGATGAGCATAATAAACATAGCACTTATTTTTTAAGCTAATAATGCCTCTTTCAAATTCATTAATTACCCGAATAGAGGAAACTATGTCGTCACAAAAATTATCCCCTTTCGTTGTGACTTTGATACATTTACCATCGCTAATCATATAAGGACCGAGATCATACAAATATCCAGGGTTTTCATAGCCAGCAAAGCTATTGCGTATTTTTTTTAACAACTCTTCTGGCGAAACCTCAAGTTCATAAAATATATTATTAGATACTGAGCGGCGATACTCAGAAACATTAGCTATTGCAAGCCCACTATCTACAATAGATACCTTCACCGAATTAATGCGGCCTTTAACATAAATGGTGTATAAATAACAAGTTACTACAGCGACGCACAAAAAATACAAAAAACAGATCACTGCCGCCTTTTTTTATATTTGAACATTGCTTTATTTTCTTTTTTTCGGTTTGTTGTCTATATGCCATTCTGAAAACGGTAACGGTTTCTGGTATAAGTATCCCTGAACATGAGAAAATCCTAATTTTTGCAACTCTCTAGCCTGATTTTCAGTTTCAACACCTTCAGCTATTACCGGCATATTTTCTTCACGAGCAAGACTGGATATAAAATATACAACCTTGTTAGTTTCATCGAAAATACCAGAGGTAAACTCTGAATCAATTTTAATGCTATCAGGTCTCACTTTATAAAGTTTTTTCAGGTCAGCTAATCCACTTCCGAAATCATCAAGGGAAATCTTGATACCATTTTCTTTTAAAATATTTATATTATTGTAAAAGCTATCATTTATATCTTTTACTGCTGATTCGGTGATCTCCAGGCAGATTTGTTCAGCATTTACACCAAATGCATTAATTAAAGTAAGAACACGAGTGTGGAAGTCAAATTCATTTAATTGCCAGGGAGAAACATTGATATGCAGGAGAAAATCGTTAGCAACCTCATATTCACAACTAAACACCCCAAATTCGCTAATAGCTGTTTCGAGAACAAAATCACCCAGTTCTTTAATTAATCCTATTTCTTCAGCAACAGGTACAAAAATTGATGGCGGTATTACCCCATTTTCGCAGGACAACCAGCGACATAACGCCTCCGCGCCTACAACCCTATTATTATCCATATCAACAATCGGTTGATATACTAAATAAAGCTCATTACTCGCAATCGCTTTTTTTATATTTCCTGCCACCCAGATCTTTTGATCAAGTTCATGGACTTTGATGTCATCATAAAAAATAAATTCAGATTCTTTATTTTCCCGCATAGCTGTTAATGCCAGTTTCAGTTTCCTTTCATAAATCGATACATTTTCCCCTGAAAAATTTTCGCAAATGGCAATCTTGTGGATATATATATTTCTTATGCAAAATATATGTTCAGGAAAGTTTAAAACCGATAATTTTTCGATGAACTCTTCGCAATCAGTGTGACATAGCAACAAGTATGTTTCAGTTGAGATTTTTACGATATCACAATATTTTGAATATTTTTGTGATATCTTAGATTTTATATCATTAAAAATTTCATGAAATTTCTGACTTCCATATACCGCTTCAACAAACTCTAATCCATAGATGCAAAGCATACCAATTGCCAAATAGGTTTTATTATTAGTTTCAATAATAGCCTTATTAATATAAAAGCAACTTCCTTGTTCATAGGACACAAGATTAAGTAATCGGTCCATACGCTCCTTGTATTTACTGCTGATATTATTAATGATTTTTTTGAGTTCAACAATCTCACCACTGTCATTTTGCACAATATCAATTGTGTCGTTGCGATATACTGAATTAGCTAATTTTTTCAGATGTTCTATCAGTTTGCTGGATTCACCTTTGATTTTTCTTGTTATTTTTTCAACGATATACCATAATAAACAGAAACAAACCAAGCCACATAAAAACATCAGTGTAAAATATTTATTGATGTTTGTATCTTCTGATTTTTGATAGTGGAAATAATGGAATCTGACATCAGGAAGCCTGGGGAGTGAGATAACATTATCTGTATAGTTGCCACTATTATTGCTTATGTTATAACTTCCCGATAAATCACGGACAATAAGATGTAACATTGATTTTTCATTACCCACCATAATCCTTTTGTTTTGTTCCATGAATAAAATATCAGAATCACCAGCCAGTTTATTTAAAAAATTACTGAAATATTTTTCATCAAGATCCAGATGTATTAGTTTCAAAGCAAATGATTTTTTTTCTTCTTCGGATGGTCGTAGTGAAAACGAAAAACATTTTTTTCCGGCAATACCATAACAATTATACCATGGTGACCATTTTGAATAAGTCCCCCTCGGTAATTTATTCCATGGTCGTGATTCCGGATTAAAGTAGTTATCGCTGATATCACCATCGTCACCAATAAAAGGTTTACCGGGTTCTGATTGCCCAAGAAATTTTACCTCCCCATTCTCAGTTCGAATAAAGCTAAGATATTTTCCATTATTGAGCATTATCCCTACTAAATTAACCGCGTCTATTTTTTCATGCGATGAAGGACTGCTCGCTTTATTTCATCTTCATCATGTAACAGATAGATTGCATCTTTTAATGCATCAGCCTCTTTTTCAACTTTAGAAAAAAAATTATTCAAATTGTTATTGATGAGTATAAGGTTAATCTGTGCAGAGTTTTCTGCTATTTTTTTATGGAAATCAATTGCGGTAATAAATGACAAGACAATATAGACAGTAACAGCTAATATAACCGCAGTGTTAAATCTTGAGTTTAATTTTTCGGTAATGCTATACATACTGGTATTCTGACTAAAATGTTATTAATAGCTTCATATCATATCGTATAACGTTCTGTATATTAGACGATGTTGCCCTCCTCTTTATGATTTTATTAATTTCACTATTCCATATAACAAATATGTCATGATGAGAAGATTAATTTTTTCTTAATTTCCACAAGTGATTATCATTCATTCTATTTTAACCAAGGTAATATTGTTATATGTAACACTCATTTTGTATCTTTCACCCACGCTACCGCCTTTCGTTAATTTTTCAACGAAATAATTTAGCCATGAAAAAATTAACTTATAACAACACAGCTACTACATCCTGCTGAGTCGTGGCTTCTACTCTATAACTATCCAAAAGTGTTATTAGTATCTATTGTGAGTAATCCTTTCTGTTTATTTATCTTTTTTGAGACATGTGTAATACAGCTCTCTGAGCCAAAAATATATTAATTAATAACCTTAAGGTAAGGTTCAGTCAGAAAGTGGGCATCAAAATTTCACTGCCAGTGACTGTAATTTGTCCATCACCCTAACAGATAAATATTTTCAGGAATACGCGTTTGATAAAACAATAGATGCAACATTAGAGCACTATTTTATTTATAAAAAAAAGACTGTGAACTACACCAGGTATGAGCGGATTCTGTCGGGATATGATTTTTGTCAGATTAAAACACTATAAAATTTCATTTTGTCAGAATATTACACCGATAAATCAATATACCATCTGCATATCCAAACAATAACCGCAATCATTCTCAGCAAATTTAACCATAATTAGCAACGTGCGAATTCATTGATGCAGATCAAAAAATACGAGTTTACATTACCAATCTTTGTTGAAAATTTAGCCGTAAAAATCATGTTATTACTATGCACAAGAGTTTACTCCAGAGCCCAAAATAATAACTTGCAAAATAACCAATAATTAAAACTATCACCATATCTAAAAATAATGGTCTCCGATAACTAAAATTCGTATTATCACGGTAGCGTTGATTTTCTTTCATCTCTTAAGAAAAACTTAACTTTTGCCTTATCAGGCCTGATCTAATTTTAGTCTATTTGATATCACAGCCCCGGCGAACCGGGGCATGATGACTATTTTGTATTCGCTTTACGTGCAAGCAGCGGGAATATCAGCCCCAGTCCAACGAGGACAAATGGCGTAGTAATGTTCAGTGCCAATTGGAATGTCCACTCTGCAGTGAAGGCTTCCATTTTAGGGAAAATTCCTGTCAGGCAGGCAAAAGCGGTAAAGGCAAAACACCATATCCCGACGGTCATTGCCATCGGCTTATTACGAATAAAGACATACTCTGGTTTATATTTCTGCGCCAGGCGAACGACAGCAATAAACGCAACAAATACCCACAAATAACGCAGCGGCATCACTACCGAGTTAAGATTCAACAGCCATTTATAGAGATTGTTCATATCACCGATGCCGAGAGTCGGGAGCATAATCAGGATCGCCACCAGCACCAGAGTCAGAAAATAGCCATTCACGGGCGTACCGGAAGAGTTGGTACGACATAAACTTGCTGGAATATATTTGCTGTCGGCATCGCCTAATAACACTTTAAGCGGTGCATCAATCGAAAATACCAGTGCGGCAACTTGCCCCAGAGTGTTCGCAATGGCATAAATCACCATTAAGGTATTACCCATATTGTAATACTCCCCCAGCTTCTGGAAGGCGTAATACTGACCGTTAGTCATCAAATCATCGGGAATATTGCGCGAGTCAAACATCATCCCCATCGCCAGTGAGCCGAGAATCGCACATACTGCTACCATGCCCGCCAGACACAACATCCCTTTTGGAAATTCTTTTCCTGGGTTGCGTGTTTGGTTAACGTAAGGAGAAATCTTCTCAGCACCACCAACCGCAAAAACCAGCATTGAAATGGTGGTAATGTAGGTGAAATCGATATGTGGTATGAATGTTTCCCAGGTAATATTAGTAGTCGCAATATGCACTTCAGTAATCGCAGGCGCGGTTACCGCCATCGCCACATAGAGGAGCGACATGACAAACATCGCAATCCCTGCCACTGAACCAACAATTTTCAGTGACTTCATGCCTCGGGAGGCAACCCACATAAAGAAGATAAACAGCACCAGCGTTAACCCCTGTAACGCTACGACCGAATATTCTTTGATTAACGAACCATCGCCTTTCATCGCCCAACCGAGCGCGATCAGTATTGCCTGTGGTTTTTGTGCCAAATAAGGAATATGCACCACCCAGTAGGTCCATGCTGCAAGGTAAGCCAGCCCTGGCCCCATGGTATGTTTAATCCAGGTACTAACGCCCCCTCTCCCGTCTTTAAAGGTCGAACCTAACTGGCCGACAATCAGGGCATAAGGTGTGAAATAGAGCGCAAAAATAAATACCCATGAAAAAACAACCACCAGTCCCTGGTTGGCATAGTTATTTACAACGTTGCCAAAGCCCCAAACGGTAATAAATGACATCAAAGCAATGTTGTACCATCGCAACTGTTTTTCCTGAACGTTCCCAGCCATAGATCGATCCTTCGCCAATATTTAATGGATATTTAGAAAACGAGGAATTATGCGCGGCAAACAAGACGTGCGGAAATAGCGGAATGCAAAATTATAACCTGCTGCACACTTTATTTTTTTACGAATAAAATTTGCTAAAAGATAGTTGTACAGAGGAAACAAAAAACAGAGTGCGAAACAGCCAGTTCACACTCTGCACTCATTCATTTACACGTGAGCAACGGGTTTTGGTGTATGACCGGCGTTGCGAAGCAGCATGAGTAAATAAATAAACGACACACTGGCGATCATGATAAACAGCAGATTATCAGAGAAATTCTGCATTAACATGGCAGTAAAAGACGGGCCAAGCAGACTACCGACGGTATAACTTAACAATAACGCCTGATTCATTGCCACCAGCTGATGATGTTCAACTTTCTCGCAAGCCCAGGCCATCGCCACCGGATAGAGCGTAAAACCGGCTGCACCGAGGATGAACAACGCAGGTGCCATTGCCGCCTGACTTAACATCGCAATACTACCGAGAATGACGACAAATACCTGAACGCGCAGTACCAGCAGGCGACCAAATTTATCTGCCAGACGACCAATTGGCCATTGCCCAAGGATACCAGCACTAACCAGAACCGCCATCCAGAAGCCAATGCTGGCGTTGCTAATCCCTTTATGATTGAGGTACAGCGGCATCAGACCATACAAAGAACCCAGAACGATTCCCGAGATAATACAGCCGTTCACGCCAAGCCGCGCCTGACGAAGTTTTAGCATTGACGTAATTGGCGTCGAAGCATGGTTCTCAGCCTGCTGATTCACGATACGAGTAAACAGCAGCGGCAAGATCCCTGCCAGGGTCAACCCTGTAGCCCACGGCAATACGCTCATCAACTCGGTTGAAACTTTACTGAGCAGTAACTGGCCTAAAAACGTCCCCACATAATAAACCATCATATAGGCGGCAAGTAACCGCCCACGGTTACGTGACGTACCGCTGCACATCAGCGCGCTTTCTACCACCACCCAAATCATGGCGCAACCAACGCCTGCGACGAAACGCCAGGCTAACCAGCTCCAGAAACCAATCATCAAGCCAAGCCCGGCACAACCCGCAGCAAAAATAAAGGAAGCAAGGTAATAGCTGCGATTAAACCCAAAGCGTTTAATGACATACCCTGTCAGTAAAGTACCAACCAGGTTGCCGGTAAAATAAGACGAACTGACGACGCCGACCTGCCATGTGGGCAAGTGTACCTGGGCGAGCCATAGCGGCACGAGTGTATTTAACACCGCGATCGCCAGAGTCAACAAAAGTAGGCCAGACAGCAAAAGCATGACAGGCCGGGTATACGTGGACATGAATGAAAACCGTGAGGAAGTTCAAATTTCATGCGCATCATGCCACCGCCAAAAACATTGTCAATGGGTGAAAATACGTACATAACGCAGCGGCTGTATTATCGATTTATATTACTCATTCATAACACTAATAACGAAAAGATAATCAGTCTCATCTAATTGTTTTTATTGATCTAACATAACGTTCATATGTTTAGTTCAGTCGAAAAATTTCATGGTCACTGCAAACCTGAATTTCCCGTCTATGCTTTCAGGGCAACGCATCGCGTCTGAACGATTTCAGGCGTACCACTGACTCTCGAAAGGAGAAGAGAATGACCAAACCGTATGTTCGTCTCGATAAAAATGATGCTGCTGTTTTGTTAGTTGATCACCAGGCCGGTTTACTTTCCCTCGTGCGGGATATTGAACCTGACAAATTTAAAAATAACGTGCTGGCGCTGGGTGACTTAGCCAAATATTTCAATCTACCCACCATTCTTACTACCAGTTTTGAAACCGGTCCTAACGGCCCATTAGTCCCTGAACTGAAAGCACAGTTCCCGGATGCACCGTATATTGCCCGTCCGGGAAATATTAACGCCTGGGATAACGAAGATTTTGTTAAAGCGGTCAAGGCGACAGGTAAAAAGCAGTTGATTATCGCCGGAGTGGTCACCGAAGTTTGCGTAGCATTCCCGGCGCTTTCGGCGATTGAAGAAGGTTTCGATGTCTTTGTGGTGACTGACGCGTCAGGAACCTTTAACGAAATTACCCGGCATTCGGCATGGGATCGTATGTCACAAGCAGGGGCACAATTGATGACGTGGTTTGGTGTCGCCTGCGAACTGCACCGTGACTGGCGCAACGATATCGAAGGTCTGGCGACGCTGTTCTCTAACCACATTCCTGATTATCGTAATTTGATGACCAGTTATGACACCTTAACGAAACAGAAATAAAAGAAAACCGGGGTCGAGACCCCGGTTATAAACATCTTAGCTGGCAACGGCCATCCCCACAGTCATATGCAACCCGTAGAACACGCCGCGCCCGATTAACTCACCAGCCAAAAGCAGGATGAATGACACGGAAAGCAGCGATACCGCAGGCTGAGAACCTTTTAACTGAGGTACAATCCACAAGCACAGTGCCACGGCGATAAGCACAATCCGCCAGGCCATCAGCGCACCGTAATCCGGCACTAACGCCACTGCCTGTTGTACAGAAGAGTGAATCGTAGCGAGTTCAGCCCCCTGCATTACAGACATTACGCCGCTCACCACCAGCGCCAGCACTGAAATGGCCGGAAGTAAACGCATCACCCAACCATTAACCCCCGCCAGACGCAGTAACAAATATCCCAGCAGCGGGCCTCCCATAAACATAGTCAGGAAGAAGCCCATCGGTGTCCAGATGCTGTACCAGGTAGGTACGGTATCGATGCTGTTATAAACTCGCACCATCATCCAGACAAACACCACGCCGAGAATCATCGTCACCACCAGCCACAGCGTGCGTAATGCCGGTGACAGTTTTTTCAGCACTGCCAACAACCAGCCGATGCCACCTACGGCAAAAAAGATCGAACCACTGGCGATTTCATTACTCAATGCCGAAGAGCCAACCCGGTTGAGTGAGTTAAAGGCGCGCATGGGTGAGCCAAGGTGAAGCATTGAGGCGATAAAGCCAATGCCCATCAGTACCCACAAGCCAAACATACAGGTAATCACCCGCTGTTGGGTATCGGCCCGAAGTTCGCCTTTCAACAAGGCAAATGCCAGAACGATAAAACCGCCCACGACGCACTGCCCGAAGACCGTGAAGATCATCAACGGCCATTCATGCCATCCACTTCCCATCTCACACCTCCTTCGGATTTGCCAGATAGCCAGTGGTATCCCCGGTTGGGCGGCTGTTGGCGTTAGGTTTGATCACAATATTCGGTTTGGTAAAGTGCGCTCGTGGCAATGGCGCAACGGCCGCCAGATCACCATGTTTTTTACGCAGCTCGTCGATAGGGCCAAAATCCAGCGCCCGCAGCGGACAAGATTCAACGCAGATCGGCTTTTTACCTTCCGCGACACGGTCATAGCAACCATCGCATTTGGTCATATGCCCTTTGGTTTCGTTATACTGCGGTGCGCCATACGGGCAAGCCATATGGCAGTAACGACAGCCGATGCACACATCTTCATCAACAACGACAAAACCATCTTCACGTTTATGCATCGCACCGCTCGGGCAGACTTTGGTACACGCCGGATCTTCGCAGTGATTGCATGAAATCGAGAGATAGTAGGCAAACACGTTTTGATGCCAGACACCGTTATCCTCCTGCCAGTCGCCACCAGCATATTCATAAATGCGGCGGAAGCTGACTTCTGGCGTCAAATCTTTGTAGTCTTTACAAGCCAGTTCGCAGGTTTTGCAACCGGTGCAACGGCTGGAATCAATAAAAAATCCATACTGGGTTGTCATCGGTTACTCCTTACACCTTTTCAACCTGAACAAGGTTTGTATGCGACGGATTCCCCTTGGCGAGAGGAGACGGACGTTGAGTGGTCAGTACGTTGATACAACCGCCCTTATCGACACGTTTTGCATCCGGGTCATACCAGGCGCCTTCGCCCAGTGCGACCACGCCCGGCATCATTCGTGGCGTCACTTTCGCCTCAATATGAACTTCACCACGATCGTTAAAGATCCTGACCTTATCGCCGTTGCTGATACCGCGTTTTTGCGCATCAAGCGGGTTGATCCACATTTCCTGGCGGCAAGCCGCTTTCAGCACGTCTACGTTGCCGTAGGTGGAGTGAACGCGAGATTTATAGTGGAAACCTGTAAGTTGCAGCGGATACTGTTTGTTCAGCGGATCCTGATAACTTTCAAAACCTGGCGTGTAGATCGGCAGTGGATCGATCACGTCGCCTTCCGGCAATTCCCAGGTAGCGGCAATGTCAGCCAGCGCCTGTGAATAGATCTCAATTTTGCCTGATGGCGTGGTCAGTGGATTAGCCTGCGGATCTTCACGGAAGGCTTTATAAGCAACGTGATGCCCTTGTGGGTCGCGCTTTTTAAAGATCCCCTGCTGGCGGAACTCTTCAAAAGTAGGCAGTTCAGGAATCGCTTCCCGCGACTGGGCATACAGATGGCGCATCCACTCTTCCTGAGTACGACCTTCAGTAAACTGTTGCTCAACGCCAAGACGTTTTGCCAGTTCGCTGGTCATCTCATAGATGGTCTTACATTCAAAGCGCGGTTTAATCACCTGGTCGTTGAAAATCACATAAGACATATTCCCGCAGGATGCATCCAGCGCAAAGTCCATCTGTTCGGAAGCGGTGCAGTCCGGCAGCAGGATGTCAGCATATTTCGCTGATGAGGTCATGTGGCAGTCGATAACCACAATCAGCTCGCACTTCTTATCATCCTGAAGGATTTCATGGGTGCGGTTAATTTCTGAATGCTGGTTAATCAGGCAGTTACCGGCATAGTTCCAGATCATCTTGATCGGCACATCCAGCTTATCTTTCCCGCGAACCCCATCACGCAGCGCCGTCATTTCCGGGCCTCGTTCAATGGCATCGGTCCACATAAACATGGATATGCTGGTCTGGATCGGATTTTCGAGAGTCGGCATACGGACAAACGGTAAGCTGTATGAACCTTCACGCGCGCCGCTGTTCCCTCCATTGATACCAACGTTACCGGTCAGAATCGCCAGCATCGAGATAGCACGGGTTGCGATTTCACCATTAGCGTGACGCTGCGGCCCCCACCCCTGGCTGATAAACGCCGGTTTGGTACTGCCGATTTCACGAGCCAGTTTGATGATTTTATCTGCCGGAACACCGGTGATTTGCGACGCCCATTCCGGCGTTTTGGCAACGCCGTCTGCCCCTTCACCCAGAATATAGGCTTTGTAGTGGCCATTTTTCGGCGCACTGGCTGGCAGGGTTTTCTCGTCGTAGCCAACGCAATATTTATCGAGGAATTCCTGATCAACCAGATTTTCGGTGATCATGACGTACGCCAGACCGTTAACCAGTGCGGCATCTGTTCCCGGACGAATTGGGATCCACTCATCTTCACGCCCGGCACCGGTGTCGGTATAGCGCGGATCGATGATGATCATGCGAGCATTTGATTTCTGACGTGCCTGTTCAAGGTAATAAGTTACCCCGCCGCCGCTCATTCGCGTTTCGCCCGGGTTATTACCAAACAGCACCACTAGCTTACTGTTTTCGATATCTGACGGGCTGTTGCCATCCGCCCAGCCGCCATAGGTATAGTTCAGACCTTCTGCAATTTGCGCGGAGGAATAATCACCATAATGGTTCAGATAACCGCCGCAGCAGTTCATCAGGCGCGCGACCAGAGTATTTCCCGGTGGCCAGGAACGGGTCATGGTGCCGCCCAACGTGCCTGTACCGTAGTTCAGATAGATGGATTCATTACCGTACTCTTTAATCAGGCGCTGCATATTGGTCGCGATAATGTCGTAGGCTTCTTCCCAGCTAATACGCTCGAATTTGCCTTCACCGCGCGCCCCGACGCGTTTCATCGGATATTTCAGGCGGTCTGGGTTATAAACGCGGCGACGCATGGAACGTCCACGCAAACAGGCGCGTACCTGATGCAGGCCGTCGTAATTGTCATCACCGGTATTATCTGTTTCGACGTATTTGATTTCACCGTCCACAACATGCATTCGCAGTGGGCAGCGGCTACCGCAGTTAACTGTACATGCGCTCCAGATAACTTTCTCGTCAGAATTTGCCGCAATGGCGTTATCGACAGCGTGCGCTATTCGACTAAAAGGTAATGTTAATGCACTGCTGGCCATCGCCAGGCCACCGATCGCTGTCGTTTTAACCAAACCACGGCGACTCACCTCAGCAGCCAATACCGCATCAGGGATTTTCGTTTTCATAATGGCTCACTCAAGCTTGCTCACGATTAATTCCAGTAACAAACCGTATTGTGTAATTATTTTTATAGCTGGCGCTATATAGGTTTGTATACATCGAATGATTTGAAAATCAACAGGATAGGTAGATTTTCACTCGTAAGTAGTATTGCGCTTAAGTAACGAGTAATTATTGTTTGGTATCAAAGGGAGACAAAAAAAGCGCCCGCAGGCGCTTTTTAGATTCAGAAAAATTGGGTATTAGCCAATATATTCCAGTCCGTTCATATATGGACGCAAAACTTCTGGTACTTCAATACGACCATCGGCCTGCTGATAGTTTTCCATTACCGCAACCAGCGTGCGACCAACAGCCAGCCCGGAACCGTTCAGGGTATGAACCAGACGGGTTTTCTTGTCAGACTTGCTGCGGCAGCGTGCCTGCATACGACGCGCCTGGAAATCCCAGACGTTAGAGCAGGAAGAAATTTCGCGGTAGGTGTTCTGCGCCGGGATCCATACTTCCAGGTCGTAAGTTTTGCACGCGCCAAAGCCCATGTCACCAGTGCAAAGGATGATTTTACGGTACGGCAGACCCAGCAGTTGCAGGACTTTTTCTGCATGACCGGTCATCTCTTCCAGCGCCGCCATAGAGTCTTCCGGGCGCACGATCTGAACCATTTCAACTTTGTCGAACTGGTGCATACGGATCAGACCACGGGTATCACGACCATAAGAACCGGCTTCAGAACGGAAGCATGGCGTATGGGCGGTCATCTTAATCGGCAGGTCATCTTCATCAATGATTTCACCGCGAACCAGGTTGGTCAGCGGAACTTCTGCCGTTGGGATCAGCGCGTAGTTACTGGTGTCTGCTTCTTCTTCCAGCGGACGGGTATGGAACAGGTCGCCAGCAAATTTCGGCAACTGACCTGTACCGTAAAGCGTATCCTGGTTAACCAGATACGGGACATAGTTTTCACTATAGCCATGCTGCTCGGTATGCAGATCCAGCATAAACTGCGACAATGCGCGGTGCATACGTGCGATCTGCCCTTTCATCACCACAAAGCGCGAACCGGTCAGCTTAACCGCTGCTGCAAAGTCGAGGCCAGAGTGCATTTCACCCAGCGTCACGTGGTCACGAACTTCAAAGTCAAACTCACGCGGGGTGCCCCAGCGGCTGACTTCAACGTTGTCATTTTCGTCTTTACCCACCGGCACTTCATCTGCAGGCAGGTTAGGGATTGTCAGCGCGATATCGCGAATTTCAGCCTGTAAAGCATCCAGCTCGGCTTTTGCTGCATCCAGCTCTTCGCCCAGTTTGTTCACTTCCAGACGTAAAGGCTCGATATCTTCCCCGCGCGCTTTCGCCTGGCCAATGGATTTCGATCGGGAGTTACGCTCCGCTTGCAGGTTTTCCGTTTTGACCTGCAATACTTTACGACGCTCTTCAAGAGCGCCCAGCTTATCTACATCCAGCTTAAAGCCCCGGCGTGCCAGTTTTTCAGCGACTGCGTCTGGCTCATTACGCAGCAGATTGGGATCGAGCATGCTTATCCTGTGCTTATCGAATTAAATGGGAGATGTGGCCACAGCCTGCGACCACAGGGATACAGTAACAACATTACCGCAACGATAACATTAACGGTAGCGTTTTATGGGGCTATTTTGATCCTGTTCAGCCAGCCAGGCGAGCTTTTCGCCAATCTTGCCTTCCAGCCCCCTGTTTGTCGGGAAATAATAGCGTGTTTGTGCTATTTCCGGTGGGAAGTAAACCTCTCCGGCCGCATAAGCGTTTGCTTCATCATGAGCGTAACGATATTCCTGCCCGTAGCCCATTTCCTTCATTAATTTCGTCGGCGCATTACGCAAATGAACCGGCACGTCATAATCCGGACGTTCGCGAGCATCGGCCAGCGCGGCTTTAAACGCCGTATACACAGCGTTGCTTTTCGGTGCGCAGGCCAGGTAAACAATCGCCTGGGCAATGGCGCGTTCGCCTTCTGCCGGACCAACACGGGTAAAGCAATCCCATGCAGCAATCGCTACCTGCATCGCACGTGGGTCAGCATTGCCGACGTCTTCCGACGCTATCGCCAGACAGCGACGCGCGACATATAACGGATCACCACCAGCAGTAATAATTCGCGCATACCAGTACAACGCCGCATCAGGTGCGCTGCCACGCACAGATTTATGCAGTGCGGAAATCAGATCGTAAAAGCGATCGCCTTTGTTATCGAAGCGGGCGCTACGCTCACCAGCGATTTCCGTCAGTAATTCGGGCTTCAGGACACGTTTGCCACTGCCATCGACTTCGGCCATATCCGCCATCATTTCCAGCGTATTTAACGCCCGACGCGCGTCACCATTCACCAGTTCAGCAATCGCACGGCGTGTTCCATCTGGCAGAACAATATCCTGCCCGCCATAGCCGCGCGTTTTGTCTTCCATCGCCTGAGTAAGTACTCGCTCAATATCCTCGGTCGTCAATGATTTCAGCAGATAGACGCGGGCACGTGAAAGCAGCGCCGAATTAAGCTCAAACGAGGGGTTTTCAGTCGTCGCGCCAATGAAAGTGATGGTGCCATCTTCAATATGCGGTAGAAACGCATCCTGCTGGCTCTTGTTGAAGCGATGCACTTCGTCAACAAACAGAATGGTGCGGCGTCCGGCGTTGCGGTTCTGCCGCGCGCGCTCGATCGCCTCGCGAATCTCTTTCACACCAGAAGTAACGGCAGAAATACGTTCCACATCAGCGTTTGCGTAGCGGGCGATCACTTCAGCAAGGGTCGTTTTACCCGTACCCGGCGGCCCCCAGAGGATCATTGAATGCAGGTGCCCGGCTTCGATAGCGCGCGGCAACGGCTTCCCCGCAGCCAGCAAATGTTGCTGACCGATATACTGTGCTAAATTTTCTGGCCGCATACGCGCGGCCAGAGGTTGAAAAGTATTATCCGAAAAATCGAGCGACAGATTGCTCACTCAGGTGCCTCTACTTACGTTGGTCATCTACCGTTACGCCTTGCGGCGGGGTGAAGGTAAATTTCGCTGCATCCACAACGCCATTTTGCTGGGATTTCAGTTGATAACTGCTGCGCTGATCGTCCTGCTCCACCGCGCTAAACTGATGGATTGTGCCGTCACGCCCCACGTTAATGGTGAACTGCTTCAGGTTGCCATTGCTGGCTTTCGGCGTGAGGACAAAGTCATCGCCATTCTGTTTGATATTGTACTGCTGCCAGTCGCTGGACTGGTTGCGGGCAATCAGCATAAACGGCGTATTACCGGTAGCATCTTTCAGCCAGGTTGCCGTAGCCTGCTCAACGAACGGGTTATAGAACCACAGTGTTTTACCGTCAGAAACCAGGATGCTTTCATCAGGTTGAGTCATATGCCAGTTGAACAAGTTAGGACGTTTCACCCACAGATCGCCCTGACCTTCCTGCACCGCCGCGCCGCTACCGTCAGTCACTTTTTGCGTGAAGCTGGCGTGGAAGCTGCTGACTTTATCCAGGCGGCTTTTCAGATCGCTTGCGGCATCAGCCCAAACACTGGACGCCACTAAACTTGAGAGTAATGCACAGGTGATGGCAATTTTTTTCATCATTGTTCCTCAAATTACGTCACTCCCAAACGGGAGTTCCCTCTACTCTATTCCAGGCTAATAATCAGCTTGAGGAAAGAAGAAAATACTGAATTTTCAGTTGATAGAGTGCCGAATGCGACGCTATTGCGTCTTATCCGGCCTACACATCCATTAGTCAAACGGCGGTGGGGCCAGCACTTCACGATTACCGTTGTGCCCCTGTTCGCTGACGATCCCCTGCGCTTCCATCTGTTCGATAATACGCGCCGCACGGTTATAACCAATGCGGAACTGACGCTGTACGCCTGAAATTGACGCTTTGCGTTTTTCAGTGACAAACTGCACCGCCTGATCGAACAACGGATCCAGTTCTTCAGCGCCATCGAAACCGCCCGCGCCACCTTCGCTTTCACTGTCGGAGGTGATGCCATCAACATACTGTGGGCGACCACGCGCTTTCCAGTCCTGCACCACGGCATGAACTTCCTGATCCCGAACAAAGGCACCATGAACACGTACCGGCATGGTGGAGTTCGGCCCGGAGTAGAGCATATCCCCCATGCCCAGTAACGATTCGGCACCAGCCTGATCGAGAATGGTTCGTGAGTCAATTTTACTGGATACCGTAAAGGCGATACGGGTCGGAATATTCGCTTTAATCAGACCTGTAATAACATCAACTGATGGACGTTGCGTTGCCAGTACGAGGTGGATACCTGCGGCACGGGCTTTTTGCGCCAGACGTGCAATCAGCTCTTCCACTTTTTTACCCACCGTCATCATCAGGTCGGCAAATTCATCGACCAGAACAACAATATAAGGCTCTTTTTTCAGCACCGGATGCTGAGCATCCATACTGTCGCCCGGTTTCCAGTACGGATCTGGTATTGGGCGCATCATACGGTCAGCTTCAGCAATTTTTTCGTTATAACCCGCCAGGTTACGCACACCCAGCGCAGACATCAGTTTATAACGACGCTCCATTTCGTTGACGCACCAGCGTAAAGCGTTGGCAGCATCTTTCATGTCGGTCACGACTTCCGTTAGCAGATGCGGAATACCTTCATATACCGAAAGCTCCAGCATTTTCGGGTCGATCATGATGAAACGCACATCTTCCGGCTGCGCTTTATAGAGCATACTCAGGATCATGGCGTTCACACCGACTGACTTACCGGAGCCGGTAGTGCCCGCAACCAACAAATGCGGCATTTTTGCCAGATCGGCAACGACCGGATCGCCAGCGATATCTTTACCCAGCACTATCGTTAATGGCGATGGGTTATCGCGGAACTTAGCGTTGTCCAGCACTTCGCGCAGGTAAACGGTTTGGCGTTTTTTGTTGGGTAACTCCAGACCTACGTAAGGTTTACCCGGAATAACTTCAACGACACGAACCGCCACGGTTGATAGCGAACGAGCGAGGTCACGTGATAAATTAGAAATACGCGCCGCTTTTACGCCCGGTGCCAGATTCAGCTCAAAGCGGGTGATAACTGGCCCCGGAGAATAATTGACGACATCGGCTTTAATGCGGAAATCAGCCAGACGCGCCTCTACCAGACGCGCCATTTGCTCAAGCGCAAAGGTATCTACGGGTTCCACTTCGCTCGGCGGCGGCGTCAGCAAATCCAGAGAAGGCAGCGGCGTCGTCGGTTTGTGTAGTGGACGACTGTCGCCATTGCGCATTAACAGCGGATGAAGCAGGGTATCCTGCGGCTGCGGCGCTACCGGTTGCTGCGGCTGCTGATATTGCGGCTGTGGCGCT
>NZ_AEJZ01000121.1:0-32980 GCF_000208525.1 Escherichia sp. TW14182 | reverse complement strand
AAAGAGGGCGATGATTGGCGCACCGACCACCACCCCCAGCGCATAATACGAGATCATATGCCCGGCAGCAGGAATCGAAATTCCTACGTTATGCGCCAGCTCCGTGAGCACGCCCATAATGCCAAATTCGGCCATCCCCAAACCAAACGTGCCCAGAGCCAACGATAAAATGACTTTTTTCATACCACCATCACAACCACCAGGACGGCTACGAATCACCGTAGCCAATAAAGTGATAGCTTGCAGGATAACGACCAGCGAGGCCAAGAGATAATTCGCCCTTCTGTATTCATTATCCTGCTGAATAGTTATTTCACCGCAAACGTGTTGTCCAGTTTGCTGTAGCCCAGGCCGTTGATCTTCTTCACTTTGATCTGCACCGGAATACGCTCTTTCATCGCTTCAACGTGGCTAATCACGCCGATAGTTTTACCACTGGCGTTCAGGGCATCCAGCGCATCAAGGGCGGTATCCAGCGTTTCGCTATCCAGCGTGCCGAAACCTTCATCGAGGAATAACGAGTCAATGCGCGTTTTATGGCTGACCAGATCCGAAAGCGCCAGCGCCAGTGCCAGACTGACGAGAAAACTCTCTCCGCCGGAAAGCGTTCGGGTATCGCGTACTGCATCTGCCTGCCAGGTATCGACAACCTCGACTTCCAGCGCCTCGCTGGCTTTACGCTGTAACAAATAGCGCCCGTGCAGGCGGGTAAGTTGCTGGTTAGCGAGATGAACTAAATTATCCAGCGTCAGCCCTTGGGCAAACTTACGGAATTTATCGCCCTCTTTGGAGCCAATCAGCGAATTGAGATAACCCCAGTCTTCAACCTGCTGTGTTGTCTGGGCAATTTGCTGCATTAAGGTTTGTTGTTGCTGACGGTTGTCTGCATCCTGCTTCAACTGCTGGCGAATTTCGCCTTGACTCGTGGTGTTTGCACGCAACTTTTGGTTAGTTTGCGCTAACTCTTGTTGAATCTGCTCCACCGTCACAGTGAGAGCTAACTCGTCAGGTCGGTGTTGCTGATGCTGTGCCAGCGTTTCTGCTGTTTGAGTGGCCAGCGTTTGCGCCTGACGACGCTGGTTTTCCAGGTTCTGCTTGAGTTGTTCCAGTTGCGTTAGTGTCTGTTCATCCATTAGCGCCGCAAGGAACGCCTGCTGATCGTCAAAGACGCTGGCCTGTAGCGCGGTGTCAAACTGTGTCTGGGCTTTTTGCAGACCTTGCGCCGCCAAAACCTCTTGTTGCTGCAAGGTTTGCCGCTGGCTTTGCAACGCGAGACATTGCTCATGAACTTGCCGCCAGTTTTCCAGCGTCACAGTAGCTTCGCTGTGTGGCAGTTCATCATTTTGCGGCAATGTGTCCAGAATCGGCGTCAGCTGTTGAATACGGTTTTGCAGCTCGGTTAATTCGTTCTGGCGCTGCTGCCAGCCCTGCGCTTCTTGCTGACGTGTCGCCAACCAGCTCTCTTCTTCATCTTCCTGTGGCAGTGCCAGCGCGTAACCCGTTAACGCCGCAGAGAGTTGCTGATGGCGTTGTTCAATCTGTTGTTGATACTGGATAATTTGTTGATTGTGCGCGGCAATTTGCTCCTGTAATTCATGACGCTGATTGAGTAATTGCAGTTGCTTTTCATGCTCTTCCTGGGTGGCAAGCCATGGTTGAATATCGTCCTGCGGCTGCAAGGTGATACTGAGGCTGGCAGTTAGTGTATGCCATTCCTGAGTAAGTGCTTGCTCATCTTGTCGGAGGCTTTGTGCTTCGTTCTCATCCCGCTGAAGCTGCTTCGTTAAGGCGTCCAGTTGCCCACGTAGCGCCGCGCCTTCTTCACCGAGCTTTTTAACTTCATTTTCCAGCGCCAGTAATCGAGACTGATTAACCCCCGGTTCCAGCGCCCGATACGCCTCGACCGCCGGGTGGCTGGTGGAACCACAAAGTGGGCAAGGCTGACCTGCCTGTAACTGCGCACGTTGAGCTTCCAGGGTTTTGATGCGTGCTTCCTGCTCGCAAATGGTTTTGACATCGGCAAGCTGTTGCGTCTTTTCTTTATAACGTTGGCGCATTTCAGTGAGCGCGGCGTTACGTTGTGTCTGTTCCTGCGTAACGCTCTGAATAGCGGCCTGTAGCTGCGACAGGCGTTTTTGCTGGGGAACAATCTGCCCATATAGTGCGCTCAGGCGCTGACGCAGCGGACGTTGTTCGGCATGTTGTGCCTGCGCAGCGGCAACTTCGGCGGCGGTTAAAGTTAAAGAGATCGCCGGAAGAGCATTAAGTTTTTGCTCTGCATGGGTTAATTGCTGTTGCCATTGCCGCAGATACTTGCGATCGCTGGCCTGTTGGGCGAACTGCGCCCGCCAACCCGCCAGTTCGTTATTCCACTGCCGGAAGCGGTCGTGTTCGTGTAACCACGCATTCAGATTTTGTTGCTGCTGTTGTAATTCTGCCGACTGCTTCGCCGCGTGGTGACGAATATTTGCGCGAAGCGCCATTGTGCGCTGTAAGCGAGTATTTACTTCTTCAATCTGCTGACGAGTATGCGTTAGTGCCGCAGTGTGTTCTGCGATGCGTTCCCAGTGCGGACGAAGATTTCGTGCCGGTTGTGCCAGACTGAGCGCCGCCAGTTGAGGTTGCGCTTTTTCTTCCTCGGCTAACACCTGTTGCAGTGCCTGCTGACGGCGGCTGGCGTCTTTTTGCAATTCATCCAGACGCGTTAACCAGTTAAGCGATTGTTGTTCTTGCTGCTGTGTGACGAGTAACTGTTTTTCTTCGTCAGTGAGTACCTGCAAACTTTCTGTCAGCGATTGCACTTGTTCTGGCGCTAATAATGCGACACCGCTGGCCTGCGCTTGCAGTTTTTCCAGCTCAGTACGGGCCGATTTATGCTGTTCAAAGACCATCGCGGAGATTTGACCGTAAATTTCGGTGCCGGTTAACTCCTCCAGCAATTCCGCGCGTTCTTTCGGTTTGGCATTGAGGAAGGCAGCAAATTGTCCCTGCGAAAGCAGCATCGAACGGGTGAAACGCCCGTAATCCAGCCCGGTTAACGTCGCCGTCAGTTCCAGCTTATCTTTCACTTTGTCGGCGAGAATTTTGCCGTCTGCGCAGCGCGCCAGCTCTACGCGTGGTACCTGCAAATTACCGTCGGGTTGGTTACGTGCCCGATTCTGGCTCCAGAACGCGCGGTACGCTTCACCTTTCACTTCAAATTCCACTTCCGCCAGACATTCGGCGGTATCGCGGGTCATCAGATCATTTTGCGATTGTGAAACGTTGGAGAGACGCGGAGTCTCGTGATACAGCGCCAGGCAGATGGCGTCGAGCAGAGTGGTTTTCCCCGCGCCAGTCGGGCCGGTAATCGCAAACAGCCCGTTGCTGGCAAACGGTTCGCGGGTGAAATCAATCTTCCATTCGCCTTTTAATGAGTTCAGGTTTTTCAGGCGCAGGCTGAGAATTTTCATGCTTCGTGTTCTCCGGCGAGGGTCTGCAATGTCGTGGCGAAAAGATGTTGCAAGCGTTGATGCTGCGATTCATCAAGTTCTTCCAGTGCCAGACGGCGATTAAAAACATCTTCGACGCTAAGTTCGCTGAGGGTTTCACGCCGTTGGCTGGCTAACACACGCTCGCGCTGTTCACGACTCCGGCGTACCAGCAATACTTCGACAGGCAGTGATTCGGTTAATGCCTGGATTTTGCGCTGAATATCATGCAGATACTCATCGGTAGTGATTTCAATATCCAGCCAGACAGGTGGCTCCTGTGGCACATCGCGCCATTGTTCAAGCTGTTCGGTAATCGACGCCAAATCGCCTTTCAGCACCGCCATCGGTTGTGTTACCGGTACGTTCAGGTTTTCCACGCTCTCTAATTTGCCGTTTGAAAAAGTTACCAGATGGACATATTTACTCTTGCCGCACTCATCAAAACTCAGTGGGATGGGGGATCCGCAATAGCGAACATGTTCCATGCCGCCAATAATTTGCGCGCGGTGAATATGTCCAAGCGCGATGTAGTCGGCTGGCGGAAAGTTTTGTGCCGGAAACGCGTCCAGCGTGCCAATATAGATGTCACGCACGGCATCACTTTTACTGGCACCCACAGTCGTTAAATGCCCCGTGGCGATGATGGGAAGAGGTTGATTGCCGCGCAGCTTGCAGGCATCTGCATAGTGTTGTTGATAATAATCGGTGATCGCTGCCAGCAAATGTTGCTGTTTTTCCATGCCGTTAAGTCCCGCCTGGCTGGTAATAATGTCACGCGGGCGTAAAAAAGGAATGGGACACAGCACTGCGCCTGGCGTCCCGTCGCGACGAGGCAAGATTTGCGGCGCATGTCCGGCGCTGGCGACCACAGTAGTATTGAGGAACGCCATGATATCGCGCGATTCATTCAACGTGGCGACCGAGTCATGGTTTCCCGCCAGTACCACCAGATGACAGCCAGTTTGCTGTAAATTGACAACAAAACGGTTGTATAACGTGCGGGCGTAACTGGGCGGCGAGCCGGTATCGAAAACATCACCGGCAACAATAATCGCATCCACCTGATGGGTTTGTGCTGTCTCCAGCAGCCAGTCAAGAAAAGCCTGGTGTTCAGCTTCGCGGCTTTTACTGTAGAAGTTCTGGCCGAGATGCCAGTCTGAGGTGTGAAGGATGCGCATAACGATTCTCTGGCGAAAAAGCATGGGCGCGATTATACCCAAACAGATGTGTCATTTGCTTTTTTCTGCGCCACGTAAATCAATAACCTGAAGATATGTGCGACGTGCTTTTCATAAATCTGTCATAAATCTGACGCATAATGGCGTCGCATTAATGATCGCAACCTATTTATTACAACAGGGCAAATCATGGCGAGACGTATTCTGGTCGTAGAAGATGAAGCTCCAATTCGCGAAATGGTCTGCTTCGTGCTCGAACAAAATGGCTTTCAGCCGGTCGAAGCGGAAGATTATGACAGTGCTGTGAATCAACTGAATGAACCCTGGCCGGATTTGATTCTCCTCGACTGGATGTTACCCGGCGGCTCGGGTATCCAGTTCATCAAACACCTTAAGCGCGAGTCGATGACCCGGGATATTCCAGTGGTGATGTTGACCGCCAGAGGGGAAGAAGAAGATCGCGTGCGTGGTCTTGAAACCGGTGCGGACGACTATATCACCAAGCCGTTTTCGCCGAAGGAGCTGGTGGCGCGAATCAAAGCGGTAATGCGCCGTATTTCGCCAATGGCGGTGGAAGAGGTGATCGAGATGCAGGGGCTAAGTCTGGATCCGACATCTCACCGGGTGATGGCGGGCGAAGAGCCGCTGGAGATGGGGCCGACAGAATTTAAATTGCTGCACTTTTTTATGACGCATCCTGAGCGCGTGTACAGCCGCGAGCAGCTATTAAACCACGTCTGGGGAACCAACGTGTATGTAGAAGACCGCACGGTCGATGTCCACATTCGTCGCCTGCGTAAAGCACTGGAGCCCGGCGGGCATGACCGCATGGTGCAGACCGTGCGCGGTACAGGATATCGTTTTTCAACCCGCTTTTAACGCCTTGCTCATCGGACGCAGAGCAGGGCTTATGATTTCATAACTGGAGTATCTTACGTGCTGGAACGGCTGTCGTGGAAAAGGCTGGTGCTGGAGCTGCTACTTTGCTGCCTCCCGGCTTTCATCCTGGGTGCATTTTTTGGTTACCTGCCCTGGTTTTTGCTGGCATCGGTAACAGGACTGCTTATCTGGCATTTCTGGAATTTATTGCGCCTTTCATGGTGGCTGTGGGTTGATCGCAGTATGACGCCGCCACCGGGGCGTGGTAGCTGGGAACCGCTACTATATGGCTTACACCAGATGCAGCTGCGAAATAAAAAACGCCGCCGCGAGCTGGGCAATCTGATTAAACGCTTTCGTAGTGGCGCGGAGTCGCTGCCCGATGCGGTGGTGCTGACCACGGAAGAGGGCGGTATTTTCTGGTGTAACGGACTGGCGCAACAGATTCTTGGCCTGCGCTGGCCGGAAGATAACGGGCAGAACATCCTTAACCTGCTGCGTTACCCGGAGTTTACGCAATATCTGAAAACGCGTGATTTTTCTCGCCCGCTCAATCTGGTGCTCAACACCGGGCGGCATCTGGAAATTCGCGTCATGCCTTATACCCATAAACAGTTGCTGATGGTGGCGCGTGATGTCACGCAAATGCATCAACTGGAAGGGGCGCGGCGTAACTTTTTTGCCAACGTAAGCCATGAGTTACGCACGCCGTTGACGGTGTTACAGGGTTACCTGGAGATGATGGATGAGCAACCGCTGGAAGGCGCGGTTCGCGAAAAAGCGTTGCACACCATGCGCGAGCAGACTCAGCGGATGGAAGGGCTGGTGAAGCAGTTACTGACACTGTCGAAAATCGAAGCCGCACCGACGCAGTTGCTCAATGAAAAGGTTGATGTGCCGATGATGCTGCGCGTTGTTGAGCGCGAAGCTCAGACTCTGAGCCAGAAAAAACAGACATTTACCTTTGAAATAGATAACGACCTCAAAGTGTCTGGCAATGAAGATCAGCTACGCAGTGCGATTTCGAACCTGGTCTATAACGCTGTGAATCACACGCCAGAAGGCACGCATATCACGGTACGCTGGCAGCGAGTGCCGCACGGTGCCGAATTTAGCGTTGAAGATAACGGGCCGGGCATCGCACCGGAGCATATTCCGCGCCTGACCGAGCGTTTTTATCGTGTAGACAAAGCGCGTTCCCGACAAACAGGCGGTAGCGGACTGGGGTTAGCAATTGTTAAACATGCGGTAAATCACCACGAAAGCCGCCTGAATATTGACAGTACGGTGGGCAAAGGTACGCGTTTCAGTTTTGTTCTGCCGGAACGTTTAATTGCCAAAAACAGCAATTAATCTGCCTTTGTCATTTTTTGTTGCCATAAGCCAGCCGATGCTGGCTTTTTTTCTTTGCAGTCAAAAAATGGACGCTGAACTTTACACCGGCTGGTGATTTTTTGTTCGCATGATAAGCCATATCTTTTTCACGGAAATAGTGTTTTATACTGGTTGGTGATTTCTTATCGTTATATCCCTCTGGTTTTTAGATCCCTTCTTGCTTTAAAACGTTATAAGCGTTTAAATTGCGCTTCAGGTGCTGTCATACTGACTGCATTCACGCGGTAAATCGAAAAACTATTCTTCGCCGCGCCTGGTTGGGAGTATTTCCCGCTAAAATTGTTTAAATATACCGCTGTATCATCCCCAGGGATTGGCACAAAAATTTAACGTTACAACACCACATCCACAGGCAGTATGATTTATGACCCATCAATTAAGATCGCGCGATATCATCGCTCTGGGCTTTATGACATTTGCGTTGTTCGTCGGCGCAGGTAACATTATTTTCCCTCCAATGGTCGGCTTGCAGGCAGGCGAACACGTCTGGACTGCGGCATTCGGCTTCCTCATTACTGCCGTTGGTCTGCCGGTATTAACGGTAGTGGCGCTGGCGAAAGTTGGTGGCGGTGTTGACAGCCTGAGCACGCCAATCGGTAAAGTCGCTGGCGTACTGCTGGCAACGGTTTGCTACCTGGCTGTGGGGCCGCTGTTCGCCACGCCGCGTACAGCCACCGTCTCCTTTGAAGTGGGGATTGCGCCGCTGACGGGTGACTCCGCGCTGCCGCTGTTTATCTACAGCCTGGTCTATTTCGCTATCGTTATTCTGGTTTCGCTCTATCCGGGCAAGCTGCTGGATACCGTGGGCAACTTCCTTGCGCCGCTGAAAATTATCGCGCTGGTCATCCTGTCTGTCGCCGCGATTGTCTGGCCTGCGGGTTCTATCAGCACGGCGACTGAGGCTTATCAAAACGCTGCGTTTTCTAACGGCTTCGTCAACGGCTATCTGACAATGGATACGCTGGGCGCAATGGTGTTTGGTATCGTTATTGTTAACGCGGCGCGTTCTCGTGGCGTTACCGAAGCGCGTCTGCTGACCCGTTATACCGTCTGGGCTGGCCTGATGGCGGGTGTCGGTCTGACTCTGCTTTACCTGGCGCTGTTCCGTCTGGGGTCAGATAGTGCGTCGCTGGTTGATCAGTCAGCAAACGGTGCGGCTATTCTGCACGCTTATGTTCAACACACCTTTGGCGGCGGCGGTAGCTTCCTGCTGGCGGCGTTAATCTTCATCGCTTGCCTGGTAACGGCAGTTGGCCTGACCTGTGCTTGTGCAGAATTTTTCGCCCAGTACGTACCGCTCTCTTACCGTACGCTGGTGTTTATCCTCGGCGGCTTCTCGATGGTGGTGTCTAACCTTGGTTTGAGTCAGTTGATTCAGATCTCTGTGCCGGTGCTGACCGCCATTTATCCGCCGTGTATCGCACTGGTTGTATTAAGTTTTACACGCTCATGGTGGCATAATTCGTCCCGCGTGATTGCTCCGCCGATGTTTATCAGCCTGCTTTTTGGTATTCTCGACGGGATCAAAGCATCTGCATTCAGCGATATCTTACCGTCCTGGGCGCAGCGTTTACCGCTGGCCGAACAAGGTCTGGCGTGGTTAATGCCAACAGTGGTGATGGTGGTTCTGGCCATTATCTGGGATCGCGCGGCAGGTCGTCAGGTGACCTCCAGCGCCCACTAAATCACTGATAATTTGTTTTAACCACGGGGCTGCGATGCCCCGTGGTTTTTTTATTGTGTTGATGGGTTAGGAATTGATGGAAAGTAAGAACAAGCTAAAGCGTGGGCTAAGTACCCGACACATACGCTTTATGGCACTGGGGTCAGCAATCGGCACCGGGCTGTTTTACGGTTCGGCAGACGCCATCAAAATGGCCGGTCCGAGCGTGTTGTTGGCCTATATTATTGGTGGTGTCGCGGCATATATCATTATGCGTGCGCTGGGGGAAATGTCGGTACATAACCCGGCTGCCAGCTCTTTCTCGCGTTATGCGCAGGAAAACCTGGGGCCGCTGGCAGGTTATATCACCGGCTGGACCTACTGCTTTGAAATCCTTATTGTCGCCATTGCCGATGTGACCGCTTTCGGTATCTATATGGGCGTCTGGTTCCCGACAGTACCACACTGGATTTGGGTGCTGAGTGTGGTGTTAATCATTTGCGCCATCAACCTGATGAGCGTGAAAGTGTTCGGCGAGCTGGAGTTCTGGTTCTCGTTCTTTAAAGTTGCCACCATTATCATCATGATTGTCGCCGGTTTCGGTATCATCATCTGGGGGATTGGCAACGGCGGGCAACCGACGGGTATCCATAACCTGTGGAGCAACGGTGGCTTCTTCAGTAACGGCTGGCTTGGCATGGTGATGTCGTTACAAATGGTGATGTTTGCCTATGGTGGGATCGAAATTATCGGGATTACCGCCGGGGAAGCGAAAGAGCCAGAGAAATCCATTCCGCGCGCGATTAACTCAGTGCCGATGCGTATTCTGGTGTTCTATGTCGGTACGCTGTTCGTCATTATGTCTATTTACCCTTGGAATCAGGTTGGCACTGCCGGTAGCCCGTTCGTGCTGACGTTCCAGCATATGGGGATTACCTTTGCCGCCAGCATTCTTAACTTTGTTGTGCTGACCGCTTCGCTGTCGGCAATTAACAGTGACGTGTTTGGCGTAGGTCGTATGTTGCACGGCATGGCAGAGCAGGGCAGCGCACCGAAAATCTTCAGTAAAACCTCGCGTCGCGGTATTCCATGGGTAACTGTGCTGGTGATGACCACTGCGCTACTGTTTGCGGTGTATCTGAACTACATCATGCCGGAAAACGTCTTCCTGGTGATCGCTTCGCTGGCAACTTTTGCCACGGTGTGGGTGTGGATTATGATTTTGTTGTCGCAGATTGCCTTCCGTCGCCGCCTACCGCCAGAAGAAGTTAAGGCGCTGAAATTCAAAGTGCCTGGCGGGGTGGCAACGACTATCGCGGGGCTGATTTTCCTGGTCTTTATCATCGGACTGATCGGTTATCACCCTGAAACGCGAATCTCTCTGTACGTTGGTTTCGCGTGGATTGTTCTGCTGTTGATTGGCTGGATGTTTAAACGCCGCCATGACCGCCAGTTGGCTGAAAACCACTAATTCCCACGTTTGTAAGCCGGTTCAGGGTAGAGCCTGAACCGGTTATTCCGAAAGTTATCCGCCCCCGACCTCCTCCCCCAAATATCCTTCAGACGATGAGTGATCCTGCAGTAGGCTATGGCAATGTGATCAGATTTTCATCACAGGGGAATTATAATGTTGAATACATGGCACCTGCCGGTGCCCCCATTTGTTAAGCAAAGCAAAGATCAACTGCTTATTACACTGTGGTTGACGGGTGAAGAACCGCCGCAGCGCATTATGCTGCGCACGGAAAACGATAACGAAGAAACGTCAGTACCGATGTACAAACTGCGCAGTCAGCCACAGCCGGGCGTAACGGCATGGCGGGCGGCTGTCGATCTCTCCACCGGACAACCTCGGCGGCGCTATAGCTTCAAATTGCTGTGGCACGATCGCCAGCGATGGTTTTCGCCGCAAGGTCTTAGCCAAATACCGCCAGCGCGGCTGGAACAGTTTGCTGTTGATGTACCAGATATTGGGCCACAATGGGTCGCAGACCAGATTTTTTATCAGATCTTCCCGGATCGTTTTGCCCGTAGCTTGCCACGCGAAGCCGGGCAGGATCATGTCTATTACCATCACGCAGCCGGACAAGAGATCATATTGCGTGACTGGAATGAGCCGGTTACGGCGCAGGCGGGTGGATCAACGTTCTATGGCGGAGATCTGGACGGTATCAGCGAAAAACTGCCGTATCTGAAAAAACTCGGCGTGACGGCGCTGTATCTCAATCCGGTGTTCAAAGCTCCCAGCGTGCATAAATACGATACCGAAGATTATCGCCACGTTGACCCGCAGTTTGGCGGCGACGGGGCATTGCTGCGCTTACGCCACAATACACAGCAACAGGGAATGCGGCTGGTACTGGACGGTGTGTTTAACCACAGTGGTGATTCCCATGCCTGGTTTGACAGGCACAATCGCGGGACGGGGGGTGCTTGTCACAACCCCGAATCGCCCTGGCGTGACTGGTACTCGTTTAGCGATGATGGCACGGCGCTCGACTGGCTGGGCTATGCCAGCCTGCCGAAGTTGGATTATCAATCGGAAAGTCTGGTGAATGAAATTTATCGCGGCGAAGACAGCATTGTCCGCCACTGGCTGAAAGCACCGTGGAATATGGACGGTTGGCGGCTGGATGTGGTGCATATGCTGGGGGAAGCGGGCGGCGCGCGTAATAATTTGCAGCACGTCGCCGGGATCACCGAAGCGGCGAAAGAAACCCTGCCGGAAGCCTATATTGTTGGCGAGCATTTTGGCGATGCACGACAATGGCTACAGGCAGATGTGGAAGATGCTGCCATGAACTATCGCGGCTTCACATTCCCGTTGTGGGGATTTCTCGCCAATACCGACATCTCTTACGATCCGCAGCAGATTGATGCCCAAACCTGTATGGCCTGGATGGATAATTACCGCGCCGGCCTTTCTCATCAACAGCAATTGCGTATGTTTAATCAGCTCGATAGCCACGATACTGCGCGATTTAAAACCTTGCTCGGTCGGGATGTTGCGCGCCTGCCGCTGGCGGTGGTCTGGCTGCTCACCTGGCCTGGCGTGCCCTGTATTTATTACGGTGATGAAGTGGGGCTGGATGGCAATAACGATCCATTTTGCCGTAAGCCATTCCCGTGGCAGCCGGAAAAACAAGATGCTGAGCTATTTTCGCTGTACCAGCGAATGATTGCGCTGCGTAAGAAGAGTCAGGCACTGCGTCGCGGTGGCTGTCAGGTGCTGTACGCGGAAGATAACGTGGTGGTGTTTGTGCGCGTGCTAAATCAGCAGCATGTGCTGGTGGCGATCAACCGTGGCGACGCCTGTGAAGTAGTGCTGCCCGCATCGCCGTTGCTTAATGTCGCGCAATGGCAACGTAAAGAAGGTCACGGGCAACTGGCGGATGGCATTTTGACATTGCCTGCGATATCGGCGACGGTGTGGATGAATTAACGTCTTATAACGCCTTGCGCGACGCCTGCGCCATCATCCGGGGATAAAACTGCCAGAAGCGGGTTTCAAGGGCATCGTAATGGGCGTCTAAATCGTACCAGGAGTCACGCAGGGCATCCAGGCGTGGGCGACGGCTAGCCATACCGTTTAACACGCTCTGGATGAAATCCATATCGCGATAGCGCACCAGCCACTGCTCTGACCATAAGTAGTTGTTCAGATTGATAAAGCGTGGCGGTGAGTCCGGCAGAATAGTGATCACTTGTTCGCGGGCATAACAGACAAATTCCTCTAGCGGAAAATTGGGTGACAGCTGCGACCAGTGGCGGGAAAGAAAATGATCCCACATGACATCCAGCGTGATAGGCGCAACCCGGCGGGTTTCACTACGAAACCACTCCCGCGCTTCGCGGACTTCCGGCAGGTTGTCGGTTAATACGTCGATTCGCCGATGCATATGAATACCAGCCACGACGTCGGGTGGATAAATTTCATCGGGGTTTCCGCGAACGAAATCTGCCAGTAAATTGCCGGAAAGCGAGCTTTCCGCCAGGTGAGCTAAATGCAGGTGAGCTAAAAAATTCATCGATTATATTCTATCCAAAGGGGGGTAAAGGTTGCAGGGAGAGCGCCCCGGCACTAGACTACCCGCCTCTTATTTTAGTCTGAGTCAGTGTCATGCGCGTTACCGATTTCTTCTTTGAATTGCCCGAATCCCTGATTGCCCACTATCCCATGCCTGAACGCAGTAGCTGTCGTTTACTGTCGCTGGACGGGCCAACGGGCGCGCTGACGCACGGTACTTTCACCGATTTACTCGATAAGCTCAACCCCGGCGATCTTCTGGTTTTTAACAATACCCGCGTGATCCCGGCACGCCTGTTTGGGCGTAAAGCCAGCGGCGGCAAGATTGAAGTGCTGGTTGAGCGGATGCTCGACGACAAACGCATTCTTGCGCATATTCGTGCTTCGAAAGCACCAAAGCCGGGCGCTGAACTTCTGCTGGGCGATGACGAAAGCATTAAAGCAACAATGACAGCCCGCCACGGCGCATTGTTTGAAGTCGAATTTAATGATGATCGTTCGGTGTTGGATATTCTCAACAGCATCGGTCATATGCCGTTGCCGCCGTACATCGACCGTCCGGACGAAGATGCCGACCGCGAACTTTATCAAACGGTTTATAGCGAAAAACCGGGCGCGGTAGCCGCGCCGACCGCCGGGCTGCATTTTGACGAACCTTTGCTTGAAAAATTGCGTGCCAAAGGCGTGGAGATGGCATTTGTGACCTTGCACGTTGGCGCGGGTACTTTCCAGCCGGTGCGCGTCGACACTATTGAAGATCACATCATGCACTCGGAATACGCTGAAGTGCCGCAGGAGGTGGTTGATGCGGTGCTGGCAGCGAAAGCGCGCGGAAATCGGGTGATTGCGGTTGGCACAACCTCTGTACGCTCTCTGGAGAGCGCAGCGCAGGCGGCGAAAAACGATCTCATCGAACCGTTCTTTGACGATACCCAAATCTTTATCTATCCGGGCTTCCAGTACAAAGTGGTCGATGCGCTGGTGACTAACTTCCACCTGCCAGAGTCGACGCTGATTATGCTGGTTTCAGCATTTGCCGGTTATCAACACACGATGAACGCCTATAAAGCGGCGGTAGAAGAGAAATATCGCTTTTTTAGTTACGGTGATGCGATGTTTATCACGTACAATCCGCAGGCAATTAATGAGCGCGTCGGGGAGTAATTCTGCGGCGCTGGTTTAAACGTTGGACTGTTTTTCTGACGTAGTGGAGAAAAAATGAAATTTGAACTGGATACCACCGACGGTCGCGCACGCCGTGGTCGCCTGGTTTTCGATCGTGGCGTAGTGGAAACGCCTTGTTTTATGCCTGTTGGCACCTACGGCACTGTAAAAGGGATGACGCCGGAAGAAGTTGAAGCGACCGGCGCACAGATTATCCTTGGTAACACCTTTCACCTGTGGTTGCGCCCAGGTCAGGAAATCATGAAGCTGCATGGCGATCTGCACGATTTCATGCAATGGAAAGGCCCAATCCTCACCGATTCCGGTGGTTTCCAGGTCTTCAGCCTTGGCGATATCCGTAAAATCACCGAACAGGGCGTACACTTCCGTAACCCGATCAACGGCGATCCGATTTTCCTCGATCCTGAAAAATCGATGGAGATTCAGTACGATCTTGGTTCAGATATCGTCATGATTTTTGACGAGTGTACGCCGTATCCTGCTGACTGGGATTACGCAAAACGTTCGATGGAGATGTCTCTGCGTTGGGCGAAGCGTAGCCGTGAGCGTTTTGACAGTCTCGGAAACAAAAATGCGCTGTTTGGTATCATTCAGGGCAGCGTTTACGAAGATTTACGTGATATTTCTGTTAAAGGTCTGGTAGATATCGGTTTTGATGGCTACGCTGTCGGCGGTCTGGCTGTGGGTGAGCCGAAAGCAGATATGCACCGCATTCTGGAGCATGTGTGCCCGCAAATTCCGGCAGACAAACCGCGTTACCTGATGGGCGTGGGTAAACCGGAAGATCTGGTTGAAGGCGTGCGTCGCGGTATCGATATGTTTGACTGCGTAATGCCAACACGTAATGCGCGTAACGGTCATCTGTTCGTGACCGATGGCGTGGTGAAAATCCGCAATGCGAAGTATAAGAGCGACACAGGACCGCTCGATCCTGAGTGTGATTGCTACACCTGTCGCAATTATTCACGTGCCTACTTGCATCATCTCGACCGTTGCAACGAAATATTAGGCGCGCGACTCAACACCATTCATAACCTTCGTTACTACCAGCGTTTGATGGCGGGTTTACGCAAGGCTATTGAAGAGGGTAAATTAGAGAGCTTCGTAGCTGATTTTTACCAGCGTCAGGGGCGAGAAGTACCACCTTTGAACGTTGATTAATATTAATAATGAGGGAAATTTAATGAGCTTTTTTATTTCTGATGCGGTAGCGGCAACGGGTGCTCCGGCACAAGGTAGCCCGATGTCTTTGATTTTGATGCTGGTGGTATTTGGTCTGATTTTCTATTTCATGATCCTGCGCCCACAGCAGAAGCGCACCAAAGAACACAAAAAGCTGATGGACTCCATTGCTAAAGGTGATGAAGTTCTGACGAACGGTGGCCTGGTTGGTCGCGTAACCAAAGTAGCGGAAAACGGCTACATTGCTATCGCGCTGAATGACACCACTGAAGTAGTTATTAAACGTGACTTCGTAGCTGCCGTTCTGCCGAAAGGCACCATGAAGGCGCTGTAATTCAAATTTTTCCCTAAGGGAATTGCCGTGTTAAACCGTTATCCTTTGTGGAAGTACGTCATGCTGATCGTGGTGATTGTCATCGGTCTGCTGTATGCGCTTCCCAACCTGTTTGGTGAGGATCCGGCTGTTCAGATCACTGGTGCGCGCGGAGTCGCCGCCAGTGAGCAAACGCTGATCCAGGTCCAGAAAACGTTACAAGAAGAAAAAATAACTGCTAAGTCTGTGGCACTGGAAGAGGGCGCTATTCTTGCGCGCTTCGACTCCACTGACACCCAACTGCGCGCTCGTGAAGCATTAATGGGCGTTATGGGTGACAAATACGTCGTGGCGCTTAACCTTGCCCCGGCAACGCCGCGCTGGCTGGCAGCTATTCACGCTGAGCCGATGAAGCTCGGTCTTGACCTGCGTGGCGGCGTTCACTTCCTGATGGAAGTGGATATGGACACCGCGCTTGGCAAGCTCCAGGAACAAAATATCGATAGCCTGCGCAGCGACCTGCGTGAAAAAGGCATCCCATATACCACCGTTCGTAAAGAAAACAACTACGGCCTGAGCATCACCTTCCGTGACTCTAATGCGCGTGATGAAGCTATTGCGTATCTGAGCAAGCGTCATCCTGATCTGGTGATTAGCAGCCAGGGCAGCAACCAGCTGCGTGCGGTAATGAGCGACGCACGTCTGAGCGAAGCGCGTGAATATGCGGTGCAGCAGAACATCAACATTCTGCGTAACCGTGTAAACCAGCTTGGTGTTGCTGAGCCGGTGGTACAGCGCCAGGGCGCTGACCGTATCGTTGTTGAACTGCCAGGTATCCAGGATACCGCTCGCGCGAAAGAGATTCTGGGCGCGACGGCAACGCTGGAATTCCGTCTGGTAAACACCAACGTTGACCAGGCCGCTGCCGCGTCTGGCCGCGTACCGGGTGACTCTGAAGTGAAACAGACTCGCGAAGGTCAGCCGGTTGTGCTGTACAAACGCGTGATCCTGACCGGTGACCATATCACCGACTCCACTTCCAGCCAGGACGAATACAACCAACCGCAGGTTAACATCTCGCTCGACAGCGCAGGTGGCAACATCATGTCTAACTTCACGAAGGACAACATCGGTAAACCGATGGCGACCCTGTTTGTGGAGTACAAAGACAGCGGTAAGAAAGATGCAAACGGTCGTGCGGTACTGGTGAAACAGGAAGAGGTGATTAACATCGCTAATATCCAGTCTCGTCTGGGCAATAGCTTCCGTATCACCGGCATCAACAACCCGAACGAAGCCCGCCAGCTGTCACTGCTGCTGCGTGCTGGTGCATTGATCGCGCCAATTCAGATTGTTGAAGAACGTACCATTGGCCCGACTCTGGGTATGCAGAACATTGAACAGGGGCTGGAAGCGTGTCTGGCTGGCCTGCTGGTTTCTATTCTGTTCATGATCCTCTTCTATAAGAAGTTTGGTCTGATTGCGACCAGTGCTCTGGTTGCCAACCTGATCTTGATCGTCGGTATTATGTCACTGTTGCCAGGCGCAACGTTGAGTATGCCAGGTATCGCGGGTATCGTCTTAACCCTTGCGGTGGCGGTCGATGCGAACGTACTGATCAACGAACGTATTAAAGAAGAGTTGAGCAACGGGCGTACTGTTCAGCAGGCAATTGATGAAGGTTATCGCGGTGCATTCAGTTCCATCTTTGATGCGAACATCACCACGCTGATTAAAGTCATCATCCTGTACGCAGTGGGAACCGGGGCAATTAAAGGGTTCGCGATTACTACCGGTATCGGTGTGGCAACGTCGATGTTTACCGCGATTGTTGGTACGCGTGCCATCGTAAACCTGCTATATGGCGGCAAGCGCGTCAAGAAGCTGTCAATCTGAGGAGTGCGATGTGGCACAGGAATATACTGTTGAACAACTAAACCACGGCCGTAAAGTCTATGACTTTATGCGCTGGGACTACTGGGCTTTTGGCATCTCTGGTCTGCTGTTAATCGCCGCTATCGTCATTATGGGCGTGCGCGGCTTTAACTGGGGGCTGGATTTCACCGGTGGTACGGTTATCGAAATTACGCTCGAAAAACCGGCTGAAATTGACGTAATGCGTGATGCATTGCAAAAAGCGGGTTTTGAAGAGCCGATGCTGCAAAACTTTGGTAGCAGCCACGACATCATGGTTCGTATGCCGCCTGCCGAAGGTGAAACCGGCGGTCAGGTGCTGGGCAGCCAGGTTCTGAAGGTGATTAACGAATCCACCAATCAGAACGCGGCGGTGAAGCGTATTGAGTTCGTCGGTCCGAGCGTGGGTGCAGACCTTGCACAAACCGGCGCAATGGCGCTGATGGCGGCGTTGCTGTCTATCCTCGTGTACGTAGGTTTCCGCTTTGAGTGGCGACTGGCGGCAGGGGTCGTTATCGCGCTGGCGCACGACGTTATCATTACGCTGGGTATTTTGTCGTTATTCCATATCGAGATTGACCTGACCATTGTGGCATCGCTGATGTCGGTCATCGGTTACTCGCTTAACGACAGTATCGTGGTATCGGACCGTATTCGTGAAAACTTCCGCAAGATCCGTCGCGGTACACCTTACGAAATCTTTAACGTGTCCTTGACCCAGACGCTGCACCGTACCTTGATCACATCCGGTACTACCTTGATGGTTATCCTGATGCTGTATCTCTTCGGTGGTCCGGTGCTGGAAGGCTTCTCGCTGACTATGCTTATCGGTGTTTCCATCGGTACGGCATCTTCCATCTATGTTGCATCGGCGCTGGCTCTGAAACTGGGCATGAAGCGTGAGCACATGCTGCAGCAGAAAGTGGAAAAAGAAGGGGCGGATCAGCCGTCAATTCTGCCTTAATCAAGTTTCAGTTGATGTTGGAAATCCCGGTCAGAAGATCGGGATTTTTTATATGAGGTGATTGCGAAAATCACCCCATCTTGGGAAACTGCGCGTAACCCTACATTTTATCCAGGTAACTTTTCATGGCTATCATCCCAAAAAACTATGCGCGGTTAGAAAACGGTTATCGCGAAAAGGCGCTGAAACTCTATCCGTGGGTGTGCGGACGTTGCTCCCGTGAGTTTGTTTACTCCAACCTGCGTGAGCTTACCGTTCACCACATTGATCATGACCATACCAATAACCCGGAAGATGGTAGTAACTGGGAATTGTTGTGTCTGTATTGCCACGATCATGAGCATTCGAAATATACCGAAGCGGATCAGTATGGTACGACGGTTATCGCAGGGGAAGATGCGCAGAAAGATGTCGGTGAAGCGAAATACAACCCTTTCGCTGATTTAAAAGCGATGATGAATAAGAAGAAGTGATAAAAAATGCCGGATGTTGCATCCGGCATTTCAACTATTAGAAGTTGTAACCTACCACCAGGTAACCACCCCAACCGGTAGAGCGAACGTTGAAGTTGCCGTTACCGAAGTTCAGCTCTGCATCGTCGTTCCACTGACCACCGTCGTGCCAGTAACGAGCAACGACAGAGTAGTGCCAGTGATCATAGTTCAGAGCCAGAATATGGCTGGAAGCGATAGAGTTATTGGTACGCGTCTTAATACCGTTGATTGCGTTACCGCTGTCATCACCCAGATCGGAACCCCAGTCAAAGTTGGTGAAACCGATGTAGCTTAACTGACCGCCCCACAGATCGGTAATCGGCACAAAGTATTTAACTTTGAAACGGTAACCGTCCCACTCGTTTTCGTTCGCTGCACCGTAGTTCTGCCACTGGTATTTCGCATACACGTTCAAGGACAGGCTCATCGGCAGGCCAGTGTCGATGTCCGTACCCAGACCCATGTACCAGGTGCTCTGGCGACCATCTTTATTACGACCCATGTCGTAAATGTAGTTGTTCGCGAAGTACCACTCTTTGAACGGACCGAAGCTAAGGTCAGTATTGGTCAGCTTGTCGATGGAGAAACGCGGTTCGATTTCCATAAACAGCGGAGAACCGTGGTTCCAGATACCTTTTGCATCGGAGTTACCGCCGAAGAATACCGGCGCATCCGCATAACCATAAAAGTCGAACCAGTCTTTTTTAGCGAATGCTTCGTACTCCAGGTAGGTATCGTTGCGGATCTGCGGTCCGAAACGGGTGTGATAACTTCCTACGACGTTAACGCTCTGGTGCCACCAGTCGGAGAGATACTGCGGTTTGTCGTTTTCAGCTGCGTTGACAGTAAAAGACGAAGAGAGCGCCAGTACCGCGCCGGCTGCCAGTAATGTTTTTTTCATATGTATGCCACTGTTTGAAAATCCCTTGCGGGAGTGAAAAAGGCGCAAATTGCGTTTCTAAATATTACGTATACAGAGGAGCCTATTATAAAAATCATTGCTCACAAAAATATGTTTCGTTTCACAGTTCTATCATTTACGTAATCGATTGCGTTCACGTTTACACATATTCGGGCGGGGATTGTACTGACTTTCACCCTTGTTGCAAACTTTTACTATCAATCCGGGTGATGTAAGCGGAGTAACAAAATAATAGGGGAAGATGTTGCGGGACGCACAAAACACCCCGCCAAACGTTTATTGCATAACAGGCTGAATGTCGTGAATGCGTACAAAGCCTAATTGTTCAGGCGTGATGCCATTTAACTGTAGTGGGATGTCAACATCGCTGGGCGCGAGGAGACTTGCTGGTGCATTAATCAATTGATTCTGCACATTGATTTCCTGAAAGTTATCTATTGTTCCCTGAATTTGTCCATATTCAACGGTTCCGCTGAATGCGGGTAAAGGGTCATTGGATTCGCCCTGAATCCGTAAGGTCAGCGTAGTGCCCTCTGCATTTGGCGCAATATCCATAAGCGACATTCGTAAGGTGCCGATCTGGCTTTCCAGACGTGCGGCTGTTTTCGAGCCCGGCAGAAGGTAAACCCCACTGCTGGATTTTTCATTCAGCCTGTTTTGCTGAGTGATTTTGACGGTCTCTTTATTGAGCTGCGTCATCTCTTTATTCAGCGTGCTGACGCTTTGTTTCATCTGGCGTACTTCGCTTTGCTGTACGCAGGCGCTTAAGCTGAACAGGCTTCCCAGCAGGAATAGTCGAATAACTTTAGTGTTCATAGGTCGTCCCTTTCTTGTCGCAATTAGCTTAATAGTAGAGCGTAAAAGCAGCGAAAACATCGCTCCTTTATCTCAAAAGCGTTGCGCCTTTGTTGTATCGTCAGTTCAGGGTAAAATAGGTTTCTGTTAACCACCTGGTCAGGACGCCGTATGCATTGCCCATTCTGTTTCGCCGTGGACACTAAGGTTATTGACTCTCGTCTCGTAGGCGAGGGTTCATCTGTACGCCGCCGTCGGCAGTGTCTGGTGTGTAATGAACGTTTCACCACTTTTGAGGTGGCGGAACTGGTTATGCCGCGCGTTGTAAAAAGCAACGACGTGCGCGAACCGTTTAATGAAGAGAAATTGCGCAGCGGAATGTTGCGGGCGCTGGAAAAACGTCCGGTAAGTTCCGACGACGTCGAAATGGCGATCAACCATATAAAGTCACAGCTACGTGCCACCGGTGAGCGTGAAGTGCCGAGCAAGATGATTGGCAATCTGGTGATGGAACAATTGAAAAAACTCGATAAAGTCGCCTATATCCGTTTTGCCTCTGTCTATCGCAGTTTCGAAGATATCAAAGAATTTGGCGAAGAGATCGCGCGCCTGGAGGATTAAACCGTGCAGGAAGAGTATTACATGGCGCGGGCGCTAAAGCTGGCGCAACGAGGACGTTTCACTACTCACCCAAACCCAAATGTTGGGTGTGTCATTGTGAAAGATGGTGAAATTGTCGGCGAAGGTTACCATCACCGTGCGGGTGAACCACATGCCGAAGTACACGCGTTGCGTATGGCGGGTGAAAAAGCTAAAGGCGCGACTGCCTATGTCACTCTCGAACCCTGCAGTCATCATGGTCGAACGCCGCCGTGCTGTGACGCACTCATCGCCGCTGGCGTAGCGCGCGTGGTCGCTGCGATGCAGGATCCGAACCCGCAGGTCGCTGGACGTGGACTTTACCGTCTGCAACAGGCTGGCATTGACGTCAGCCACGGGCTGATGATGAGTGAAGCCGAGCAATTGAATAAAGGCTTTCTCAAGCGGATGCGCACTGGCTTTCCTTATATCCAGTTAAAACTTGGCGCATCGCTTGATGGTCGCACGGCGATGGCGAGCGGTGAGAGCCAGTGGATCACTTCGCCTCAGGCGCGGCGCGATGTACAACGTCTGCGTGCGCAAAGTCATGCCATTTTAACCAGTAGCGCCACGGTGCTGGCGGACGATCCGGCCTTAACGGTGCGTTGGTCTGAACTGGATGAACAAACTCAGGCGCTCTATCCGCAACAAAATCTCCGCCAGCCGGTACGCATCGTCATTGACAGTCAGAATCGCGTGACGCCGGAACACCGCATCGTGCAGCAGCCAGGCGAGACCTGGTTTGCCCGAACGCAGGATGACACCCGCGAGTGGCCGGAAACAGTGCGCACTTTGCTGATCCCGGAACATAAAGGTCATCTGGATTTGGTTGTGCTGATGATGCAACTGGGCAAGCAACAAATTAATAGTGTGTGGGTAGAGGCGGGGCCAACGCTCGCTGGCGCACTGCTACAGGCTGGTTTAGTCGATGAGCTGATTGTCTATATCGCACCTAAACTTTTAGGTAGCGACGCCCGTGGATTATGTACGCTGCCAGGGCTTGAGAAATTAGCTGACGCCCCCCAATTTAAATTCAAAGAGATACGTCATGTAGGCCCGGATGTTTGCCTGCATTTAGTGGGTGCATGATCTCCCGGCTCGAAAGGGAAGCAGCGCACGAAATATTATGCTAAAATCCGCCCCCCTGCGGGGCCATACTCGAACCCGAAGGAAAAAAATGAACATTATTGAAGCTAACGTTGCTACCCCGGACGCTCGCGTCGCCATCACCATTGCGCGTTTCAACAACTTTATCAATGACAGCCTGCTGGAAGGTGCGATTGACGCACTGAAACGTATTGGTCAGGTAAAAGATGAAAACATTACCGTTGTTTGGGTGCCAGGTGCCTATGAGCTGCCGCTGGCGGCTGGTGCACTGGCTAAAACCGGTAAATACGATGCGGTGATCGCGCTGGGTACGGTTATTCGTGGTGGCACTGCCCACTTTGAATACGTCGCTGGTGGTGCAAGCAACGGCCTGGCGCATGTTGCCCAGGACAGCGAAATTCCGGTTGCTTTTGGGGTTCTGACCACTGAAAGCATTGAACAAGCGATCGAACGTGCTGGCACCAAAGCTGGTAACAAAGGTGCAGAAGCTGCACTGACCGCGCTTGAAATGATTAATGTATTGAAAGCCATCAAGGCCTGAAATTAGTAAGGGGAAATCCGTGAAACCTGCTGCTCGTCGCCGCGCTCGTGAGTGTGCCGTCCAGGCGCTCTACTCCTGGCAGTTGTCCCAGAACGACATCGCTGATGTTGAATACCAGTTCTTGGCTGAACAGGATGTAAAAGACGTTGACGTCCTGTACTTCCGTGAGCTACTGGCCGGGGTGGCGACTAACACCGCATACCTCGACGGACTGATGAAGCCATATCTTTCGCGCCTGCTGGAAGAGCTGGGCCAGGTAGAAAAAGCAGTACTACGCATTGCGCTGTACGAGCTGTCTAAACGTAGCGATGTGCCGTATAAAGTGGCCATTAACGAAGCGATCGAACTGGCGAAATCGTTCGGCGCAGAAGACAGCCATAAGTTCGTCAACGGCGTACTCGATAAAGCAGCACCAGTGATTCGCCCTAACAAAAAGTGATATCCAGGCCGGCAGAGTAACGGAAAGCATTTCCGTACTCTCCGGCCTTTTCTTTTTTACCTGCTGAGGCATAACGTATGGCATGTGGCGAGTTCTCCCTGATTGCCCGTTATTTTGACCGTGTAAGAAGCTCTCGTCTTGATGTCGAACTTGGCATCGGTGACGATTGTGCACTTCTCAATATCCCCGAGAAACAGACCCTGGCGATCAGTACTGATACGCTGGTGGCGGGCAACCACTTCCTCCCTGATATCGATCCTGCGGATCTGGCGTATAAAGCACTGGCAGTAAACTTAAGCGATCTGGCGGCGATGGGCGCTGATCCGGCCTGGTTGACGCTGGCATTGACTTTACCGAACGTAGACGAAGCGTGGCTTGAATCTTTCAGCGACAGTCTTTTCGATCTGCTTAATTATTACGATATGCAACTCATTGGCGGCGATACCACGCGTGGGCCATTATCAATGACGTTGGGTATCCACGGCTTTGTTCCGATGGGTCGAGCCTTAACTCGCTCTGGGGCGAAACCGGGTGACTGGATCTATGTGACCGGTACACCGGGCGATAGCGCCGCCGGACTGGCGATTTTGCAAAACCGTTTGCAGGTTGCCGATGCTAAAGATGCGGAGTATTTAATCAAACGTCATCTCCGTCCGTCGCCGCGTATTTTACAGGGGCAGGCATTGCGCGATCTGGCAAATTCAGCTATCGATCTCTCTGACGGTCTGATTTCCGATCTCGGGCATATCGTGAAAGCCAGCGACTGCGGCGCACGTATTGACCTGGCATTGCTGCCGTTTTCTGATGCGCTTTCTCGCCATGTTGAACCTGAACAGGCGTTGCGCTGGGCGCTCTCTGGCGGTGAAGATTACGAGTTGTGTTTCACTGTGCCGGAACTGAACCGTGGCGCGCTGGATGTGGCTCTCGGACACCTGGGCGTACCGTTTACCTGTATCGGGCAAATGACCGCCGATATCGAAGGGCTTTGTTTTATTCGTGACGGCGAACCTGTCACGTTAGACTGGAAAGGATATGACCATTTTGCCACGCCATAAAGATGTCGCGAAAAGTCGCCTGAAGATGAGTAATCCGTGGCATCTGCTTGCTGTCGGATTCGGAAGTGGATTAAGCCCGATCGTTCCTGGGACGATGGGCTCGCTGGCGGCGATTCCGTTCTGGTATCTGATGACCTTTTTGCCCTGGCAGCTCTATTCGCTGGTGGTGATGCTGGGGATCTGTATCGGTGTCTATCTTTGCCATCAGACGGCGAAAGATATGGGCGTGCACGATCACGGCAGTATCGTCTGGGACGAATTTATTGGCATGTGGATTACCCTGATGGCGCTGCCGACCAATGACTGGCAGTGGGTTGCCGCCGGGTTTGTGATTTTCCGTATTCTGGATATGTGGAAACCGTGGCCGATCCGCTGGTTTGATCGCAATGTGCATGGCGGCATGGGGATCATGATCGATGATATTGTCGCTGGGGTGATTTCCGCTGGAATACTCTATTTTATCGGCCATCACTGGCCGATGGGTATTCTGTCGTAGGCCGAATAAGGCGTTCACGCCGCATCCGGCGGTTGCGCACCGATGCCTGATACGACGTGAACGCCTTATCAGGCCTGGATATCTATTTAAATCCTACTATCGGATGGGGTTTATACGGCGTTTCCAGTTCGGCAATCTGCTCTGGTTTTAGCGTGATATCCACCGCGTTCAGCAACTCATCAAGCTGTTCTTCCCGCGAAGTTCCGATAATCGGCGCGGCAATGCCCGGTTTGCTCAATAGCCACGCCAGCGCCACTTGTGCTCGCGTAGCCCCCAATTCTTCACTCACGCCCGTTAATCGTTCTGCAATCTGCGCGTCATTTTCGTCGCTTTCGTTGTAGAGATTTTTTCCTACTTCATCGGAAACTAATCGTGCGGTGGTTTCTCCCCACGGACGAGTCAGACGTCCCCGCGCCAGCGGGCTCCACGGGATCACCGCGACGCCCTCCTGATAACATAGCGGCAGCATCTCGCGTTCTTCTTCGCGATAAATCAGATTGTAGTGATCCTGCATACTGACAAACTGCGCCCAGCCGTGCTGTTTTTGCAGCTCCAGAGCCTGAGCAAACTGCGAGGCGTGCATGGATGACGCACCGATATAACGCGCTTTCCCGGCTTTTACCACATCGTTCAGGGCTTCAAGAGTCTCTTCGATCGGCGTGTTGTAATCCCAGCGATGAATTTGCAGGATATCAACATAATCCATGCCGAGACGGCGCAGGCTGTCGTCAATAGAGCGCAGAATTTGCGCACGAGATAAACCTTCCGGTAAATCACCAACGCGATGGAACACTTTGGTGGCAACGACCACGTCTTCACGACGGGCGAAATCCCGTAGTGCGCGACCGACGATCTCTTCGCTGCTGCCGTCAGAATAACTGTTGGCGGTATCAAAGAAATTTATGCCGCCTTCCAGCGCACGTTTGATGATTGGACGGCTGCTCTCTTCCGGCAGTGTCCATGCGTGATTACCGCGATCTGGCTCGCCAAAGGTCATACAGCCAAGGCAAAGTCGGGAAACGCGAAGGTCGGTTTTTCCTAAGGGGTTGTATTGCATGCTGCCACTCCTGCCATGAATAATTTCTTAAGCATAGCAGGAGTGGAGTAGGGATTATGCCAGCCAGGCCTTGATTTTGGCTTCCATTCCGGCGGCATCGAGGCCGAGCTCGGCGCGCATTTCTTCCTGAGTTCCTTGCGGAATAAAGAAGTCCGGCAGGCCAATGTTCAGTACCGGCACCGGTTTACGATGAGCCATCAGCACTTCGTTCACGCCACTGCCCGCGCCGCCCATAATGGCGTTTTCTTCAACGGTGACCAGCGCCTCATGGCTGGCGGCCATTTCCAGAATTAACGCTTCATCAAGCGGCTTCACAAAACGCATATCGACCAGCGTAGCGTTCAGCGATTCGGCGACTTTCGCCGCTTCTGGCATTAGCGTACCAAAGTTGAGGATCGCTAGCTTTTCACCACGACGCTTCACGATGCCTTTGCCAATCGGCAGTTTTTCCAGCGGCGTCAGCTCCACGCCGACGGCATTGCCGCGCGGGTAGCGCACCGCTGACGGCCCCTCGTTATAGTGATAGCCGGTATGGAGCATTTGGCGACATTCGTTTTCATCGCTCGGGGTCATAATGACCATTTCCGGAATGCAGCGCAGGTAAGAGAGATCAAACGCGCCCTGATGGGTTTGACCGTCAGCACCAACAATGCCCGCGCGGTCGATGGCGAACAGAACCGGTAGCTTTTGAATCGCCACGTCATGCAGTACCTGATCATAGGCGCGTTGCAGGAAGGTGGAGTAGATCGCCACGATTGGTTTGTACCCCCCAATCGCCAGACCCGCAGCAAAGGTCACTGCGTGTTGCTCAGCGATTGCCACATCAAAATAGCGATCCGGGAATTTACGTGAGAATTCGACCATGCCAGAACCTTCACGCATCGCCGGAGTAATCGCCATCAGCTTGTTGTCTTTCGCTGCGGTTTCGCACAACCAGTCGCCAAAGATTTTTGAATAGCTCGGCAAACCGCCGCTACTTTTCGGCAAACAACCGCTGGAGGGATCAAATTTAGGCACGGCGTGGAAGGTGATAGGGTCTTTTTCTGCCGGTTCATAACCACGACCTTTTTTAGTCATGATATGCAGGAACTGTGGGCCTTTCAGGTCGCGCATGTTCTTAAGCGTAGTGATAAGCCCCAGCACATCGTGACCGTCCACCGGGCCGATGTAGTTAAAGCCCAGCTCTTCAAACAACGTGCCAGGCACCACCATGCCTTTAATATGTTCTTCGGTACGTTTGAGCAGTTCTTTAATTGGCGGAACGCCAGAGAAAACTTTTTTCCCGCCTTCGCGCAGTGAAGAGTAAAGCTTACCAGAAAGTAGCTGCGCCAGATGGTTGTTGAGCGCGCCGACATTTTCGGAAATCGACATTTCATTGTCGTTAAGGACCACCAGCATATCAGGACGGATATCACCCGCATGGTTCATTGCTTCAAACGCCATGCCAGCGGTAATCGCGCCATCGCCAATGACACAGACGGTGCGGCGATTTTTGCCTTCTTTCTCAGCAGCAACCGCAATACCAATTCCGGCACTGATGGAGGTTGATGAATGCCCGACGCTTAATACGTCATATTCGCTTTCGCCGCGCCACGGGAACGGATGCAGACCGCCTTTCTGACGGATGGTGCCGATTTTGTCGCGGCGTCCGGTCAAAATTTTATGCGGATAAGCCTGATGCCCCACATCCCAAATCAATTGGTCAAAAGGAGTGTTGTAGACATAGTGCAGCGCCACGGTCAGTTCGACCGTGCCCAGCCCGGAGGCGAAGTGCCCGCTGGAACGGCTCACGCTGTCGAGTAAATAGCGGCGCAGTTCGTCGCAGAGTTTCGGTAAACTCTCTTTTGGCAACAGTCGTAACTCCTGGGTGGAGTCGACCAGTGCCAGGGTCGGGTATTTGGCAATATCAAAACTCATCAGGGGCCTATTAATACTTATTGTTTATTTATTACGCTGGATGATGTAGTCCGCTAGCGCTTCCAGTGCCGAGGTATCGAGTGACTGTTCAGCCAGTTGTTTCAGCGACTGACGGGCATCGTCGATCAGATCCCGGGCTTTCTTCCGGGCTTGCTCAAGACCCAGAAGTGCAGGGTAGGTACTTTTACCAAGTTGCTGGTCGGCACCCTGGCGTTTACCCAACGTTGCAGTATCTCCCACCACATCCAGGATGTCATCCTGAACCTGGAAGGCAAGGCCGATGCTCTCTGCATACTTGTCGAGTATAGGCAGTGCATTTCGTCCTTTATCTCCGGCGCTTAATGCACCAAGGCGAACGGCGGCGCGAATCAATGCGCCGGTTTTATGACGATGAATACGCTCAAGCGCCTCCAGAGGTATGTGTTTGCCTTCTGCGTCTAAATCTAATGCCTGACCGCCGCACATTCCGGCAATACCGCTGGCATTTGCCAGTTCAGAAATCATCGCAATTCTGTCGCGATCTGATACTTCCGGCATATCGGCATCGCTTAAAATCGAAAACGCCAGCGTTTGTAAAGCATCGCCAGCAAGAATTGCGTTCGCTTCGCCAAACTTCACATGGCAGGTCGGCAACCCGCGACGCAGATCGTCATCATCCATTGCCGGTAAATCATCATGAATTAATGAGTAAGCGTGGATACACTCTACGGCGGCAGCGGGTGCGTCTAACGTGCTCATGCTAACGCCGAGCATTTGACCAGTAGCATAAACCAGGAACGGTCGCAGGCGCTTACCACCTAATAATGCGCCATACTGCATGGTTTCTACCACGGGAGTGTTCTGAAAGGGCAGTGGGGCGATAAAACGGCTCAGCGCCTGGTTGGCCTGCTTAACACAGGCTTCGAGTTGCTGCGGAAAGTCCATTACTCATTGTCCGGTGTAAAAGGTGTAGGAGAGGCGTCTTCGTTGTCAGACAGCAGGATTTGTACGCGCTGTTCGGCTTGTTGTAATTTGGCCTGCCCTTGACGTGCCAGCTGCACGCCACGTTCGAACTCGTTCAGTGCCTCTTCCAGCGGCAGGTCGCCACTTTCCAGACGGGTCACAATCTGTTCCAGCTCGCTTAGCGCCTTTTCAAAGCTGGCGGGCGCCTCATTTTTCTTCGGCATAATGAATGTCTGACTCTCAATATTTTACGCCCCGCCATGGTAACGGACTCAGGGCAAATAGCAAATAACGCGCAATGGTAAGGTGATGTGCGCAGCAAAGCGATGTTAGTGGTATACTTCCGCGCCTGGATGCAGCCGCAGGTGTGGGCTGCTGTATTTTTCCCTATACAAGTCGCTTAAGACTTGCCAACGAACCATTGCCGCCATGAAGTTTATCATTAAATTGTTCCCGGAAATCACCATCAAGAGCCAATCTGTGCGCTTGCGCTTTATAAAAATCCTTACCGGGAATATTCGTAACGTTTTAAAGCACTATGATGAGACGCTCGCTGTCGTCCGCCACTGGGATAACATCGAAGTTCGCGCAAAAGATGAAAATCAGCGTCTGGCCATTCGCGATGCCCTGACCCGTATTCCGGGTATCCACCATATTCTCGAAGTCGAAGACGTGCCGTTTACTGACATGCACGATATTTTTGAGAAAGCGTTGGTTCAGTATCGCGATCAGCTGGAAGGTAAAACCTTCTGTGTACGCGTGAAGCGCCGTGGCAAACATGATTTTAGCTCGATTGATGTGGAACGTTACGTCGGCGGCGGTTTAAATCAGCATATTGAGTCCGCGCGCGTGAAGCTGACCAATCCGGATGTGACTGTCCATCTGGAAGTTGAGGACGATCGTCTCCTGCTGATCAAAGGCCGCTACGAAGGTATTGGCGGTTTCCCGATCGGCACCCAGGAAGATGTGCTGTCGCTGATCTCCGGAGGTTTTGACTCCGGCGTTTCCAGCTATATGTTGATGCGTCGCGGCTGCCGCGTGCATTACTGCTTCTTTAATCTCGGCGGTGCGGCGCACGAAATCGGCGTTCGTCAGGTGGCGCATTATCTGTGGAACCGTTTTGGCAGCTCTCACCGCGTGCGTTTTGTTGCGATTAACTTCGAGCCGGTCGTCGGGGAGATTCTTGAGAAAATCGACGACGGTCAGATGGGCGTTATCCTCAAACGTATGATGGTGCGTGCCGCGTCGAAAGTGGCTGAACGTTACGGCGTACAGGCGCTGGTCACCGGCGAGGCGTTGGGTCAGGTCTCCAGCCAGACGCTGACCAACCTGCGCCTGATTGATAACGTCTCCGATACGCTGATCCTGCGTCCGCTGATCTCTTACGACAAAGAGCACATCATCAACCTGGCTCGTCAGATTGGCACCGAAGACTTTGCCCGCACGATGCCGGAATATTGCGGTGTGATCTCCAAAAGCCCGACGGTGAAAGCGGTTAAATCGAAGATTGAAGCGGAAGAAGAGAAGTTCGACTTCAGCATTCTTGACAAAGTAGTTGAGGAAGCGAATAACGTTGATATCCGCGAAATCGCTCAGCAGACCGAGCAGGAAGTGGTGGAAGTGGAAACCGTCAATGGCTTCGGCCCGAACGACGTGATCCTCGATATTCGCTCTATCGATGAACAGGAAGATAAGCCGTTGAAAGTCGAAGGGATCGACGTGGTTTCTCTGCCGTTCTATAAACTGAGCACCAAATTTGGCGATCTCGACCAGAACAAAACCTGGCTGTTGTGGTGTGAGCGCGGGGTGATGAGCCGTCTGCAGGCGCTCTATCTGCGCGAGCAGGGCTTTAACAATGTGAAGGTGTATCGCCCGTAATTTGTGGTTTTTACGTCGCATCTGGTCAGATGCGACGTTTGCCGCATCCGACACTACTCGTAATAATTATAAATCCCTGCCGCCATCACCAGTTGTGATGCCACCTCATGGGCTTTCTCGCGCCCAACCAGCAGGTCAATAATTTTCAGACCAAAATCAATAGCCGTGCCCGGTCCCTGACTGGTCAACAGTTTTACCCGTGCATCCCAGACGACGCGCTTGTCCTGCCATTGTTCAGCGGGAATTTTGTCTTTCAGCGTTGGGAAGCCGGTCATATTGCCAATCGGGAAGATATCGTGCGGCACCAGCACGATAGCTGGTGTGGCGCAAATAGCGGCAACGATACGCCCGGAACGGTGGAACTGTTTAACAGTTTCGACCAGCAGGGTGCTATCGCGAAAACACTCCGCGCCTTTAATGCCGCCAGGCAGCACGATCACGTCATATTCGCCATCCGCCACTTCGACCAGCGGCGCATCCGCCAGCAGCTTCACGCCGCGCGAGCAGGTAATTGCCAGGTTGCCATCGCTGGCGACGCTGGCAGTGGTGACATTAATACCACCGCGAACCAACAGGTCGATGGTGGTGACCGCTTCAGTCTCTTCACTACCAGGGGCGAGGCAGACCAGTGCCGATGCGCTCATATTCACTCTCCTTTCTTTTTACCATTTCAAACAGGCGGGTGTTTTCCGGTACAGCAATCCCATGCGCGCGGGCGCGGCGTAAGAGAAAACCATTGATATAGTCGATTTCTGTATGGCGCATTGCGCGGATGTCCTGCAACATCGACGAAATGTTTTCTGCTGTGGCATCAATCACCTGCATCACGTAATCACGTAAATCTTCCGCTGAAGTATGATGCCCTTCGCGTTCGATCACCGCCGCGACTTCTTCGCATATCTGCATAATCTCTTGCGGGTGATGACGTAATTCACCGTTCGGGCAATTCCAGATGGCAGTGAGCGGATTAATCACACAGTTTACCGCCAGCTTGCGCCACAGCTCGGCGCGAATATTGTTATGCCAGGCAACGTCAGGCAACACGGTTTGCAAAATATCCGCCAGATAACTGTAATCACCGTCCTGTTGCCGTGCCGGGCCGATATGTGTGATACCGTTTGCCACGTGAATGATGACGTTGCCGTCGCGGCGCGCTGCATGGGTGGTCGTGCCCATCAGTAACGGTTGCCCGATGTTCTGTAACTCTTCAATGGTGCCCATGCCGTTGTGGATCAGCAGAATTGGCGTGGTTACAGGTAGCGTCGACGCCAGGCTTTTGACGGCATCAGATACCTGCCAGGCTTTCAGCGTCACCAGGAGTAGATCGCTGGTGGCCAGAAAATCAGGATCATTGGCGGTCAGCGATTCGTTAAATATCGAACCGTCTGTCTCCACCAGATTCACGCTACAATAAGGTTGCGGTACGCGCAGCCAGCCCTGAACCTCGTGACCTTGTTTGCAAAATGCTGTAAGCCATAATTGCCCTAAGGCACCGCATCCCAATACGGTAATTTTCATTGTTCCTCCTCACCCGCAACCACACCGGGTGTTCAATAAGGCTATCCCTTAATTGTGCATGGTGTTGTGACTATGCACAATTAAGGGATACGTCCTGGCGCAGGACTGTCTGTTATTTAACTTTGCAGGTATTATGCTTCGCATCAAAAATGAAGGGAGAGAAAAAGATGCCATCTTTCGATATTGTCTCTGAAGTTGATCTTCAGGAAGCGCGTAACGCGGTCGATAACGCGAGTCGCGAAGTAGAGTCTCGTTTTGACTTCCGTAACGTTGAAGCGTCGTTTGAGCTGAACGACGCTAACAAAACTATCAAAGTGCTGAGTGAGTCCGATTTCCAGGTCAATCAGTTGCTGGATATTCTGCGTGCCAAACTGCTGAAACGCGGCATTGAAGGCAGTTCGCTGGATGTACCGGAAAATATCGTTCATAGCGGTAAAACCTGGTTTGTGGAAGCGAAGCTGAAGCAGGGCATTGAGAGTGCGACCCAGAAGAAAATCGTCAAGATGATCAAAGACAGCAAACTGAAAGTGCAGGCGCAAATTCAGGGCGATGAGATCCGTGTGACCGGTAAATCCCGTGATGATTTGCAGGCTGTTATGGCGATGGTACGCGGTGGCGATCTCGGCCAGCCGTTCCAGTTCAAAAACTTCCGCGATTAATCTCGATAACGTGCGCTCTGTTCATGCCGGATGCGGCATGATCGCCTTAACTGGCCTGCAAAAGTTTGTGATTTCAAAAGATTACAGCAACTTTGTAGGCCTGATAAGCGTAGCGCATCAGGCAATTTAGCCTCGTTTTTATGCCTGGCGAATTGCCTGTTCAACCTCAAAGCGATTTGTCACTTTGCTGTCGATTTTCACGTAAGCCGAATGTTCTTCTTCTGCAATCAACACTTCTTTGACGCCAGCCGTTTCCAGTAAACGAACTTTTAACAAATCATTTGCGGCAACTTCAGCCGGGATTTCAATGCGCAATCTGCTGACATACGGCGGGGGTTTTTTTGTTAT